>JANPIG010000372.1:0-4099 GCA_031424875.1 Cytophagales bacterium | reverse complement strand
GTAAAAGCAGTTTTAAAAAATGCTATTCCTTTGATGAAGGGGGCGAAATAAGTTCAGTTACCAGTTAATAGTTATCAGTAAACAGTGTTTTGAAAGCCTTGATTGAATTAATTTTCAATCAAGGCTTTTTCAGAATTGTGGCGTTGCACGGTTTGCGAAGGCTTTTAGTCCAGACCCATGCCACGCCTCACTGATGAAGATATATATCCTTGCTCATGCGTGGCACGGTCTCTGCTTTTCCCAGCCAACCGTGCCACGCCTTTTAACATTTAACTTGTAATAAAAAAATCTGCGAAAATCTGTGCGGTTCGACGTTTCGATTGCCACTGGCATCTGCGTTATCAGCGTGCCGTTAATCAGGGACTAAACTACCATTAATCACAATAAAAACTAAACCCTTGCCAATTAACGGAGTTTGTTCGTAATTTTGTAGGGTTGTTTTGAGACTAACAATTTTTAACCAATTCCTAATACTCATTACTCAATTCAACATACAAAACAATGATGGATAAAAATCAAATTACGGGCTTAGTTTTGATAATGGCGATGTTGATGGCTTATCAATTTTTCTTTGCTCCGAAAGAACAACCACTAAAACCCCAAGAAAAAGCTAAAATTGCTCAAACAACGCCTAACACGCCTACAAAAGTTGTTCCAATAGATTCAAATGTGGCTAAAAGTGCCGCAGGAGATTTTGCTACAGCTGCCTTGGGTACTGCCACAGATGTTGTTTTAGAAAATAAAGACATCAAGGTAACTTTTACTTCGCAGGGGGGAAGAGTGAAAAATGTTTTGTTGAAAAACTACGAAACGTACAATTCTTTTAGTCAAAATAAAAAAACTCCTCTAACCATTTTTGATGAATCTTTTGATAAAATTTCTTTAGAATTACCTACCACAAAAGGAAATATTGATTTGAATAAATTGTATTTTACAACAAATTCAACAGGAGGAACGGTTGCTGAAGGAAAGACTGAGAAAGTTGTTTTTACTTTGCAATTAGCTAATGGTCAGACAGTGGAGCAATCTTATTCATTGGCTGGTTCTGGATTTTTGTTGGATAATGACTTGAAATTGACGGGATTAGATGGTATTCTGAAAAATGAATCACTAAAGATGAATTGGTTAGAAAACGTTCATCCTACTGAAAAAGATTTGACTGAAAACCGTAAAGCAACTGTCAATTATTTAATTAATGATGGTGAAAATTTTGACCAATTATCAGAAACTCCGAGTGGTGCTGAGGAAGCACAATTAGATGAACCTTTGAAATGGGTGACATTCAAGAAAAAATACTTTTTGTCGGGTTTTATTACAAAAAATGCTCCTATCCAGAAAGCCCAAGTTTTTGCTACTGCAAACGAACAAGATTCACTAAATATCAAGACTCTGCGTGCTAATTTGGAATTGCCATTGGCAGACTTGAAAACTGGGAAAGGTACATATCAATGGTATTTTGGACCAAACGACTATAACATTATCAAAGACGTTGCTCCAAGTTTTGGCAAAAATGTAAAATTGAGTTATGATATCTTTTTGCCGATTACTCGCTACATTTTCGTTCCTTTATTTAATATATTGGAAAAAGTATTTTCTAATTATGGTTTGTTGATTATTGCATTGGTTTTAATTATCAAATTTGCCCTTTTGCCCCTTACCTACAAGTCGTATGTAAGTATGGCAAAAATGAGAATTTTACAACCAGAATTGAACGCTATCAAGGAAAAAGTAGGGGATGATGCCGCTAAACAACAACAAGCTCAGATGAAATTGTATGGTGAAGTTGGGGTAAGTCCTTTAAGTGGTTGTGTACCTGTATTGGCTACAATGCCCGTTTTGATGGCAGTTTTTATGTTATTTCCTAACTTGATTAACTTACGTCAACAATCATTTTTATGGGCAAATGACCTTTCAACATTCGACTCCATTGCTACTTTACCTTTCAGCATTCCACTCTATGGAAGTCACGTCAGTTTGTTTACTTTATTGATGACGGTTTCAAGTATCGCCTATGGATATTATAATAATCAAAATACACCCGACCAAACTGGACAGCCCATTGATATGAAGAAAATGGCCTACATCACGCCTGTAATTTTTATGTTTGTAATGAACTCCCTGCCAGCAGGTATGAGCTTCTATTATTTTGTTTCAAACATTGTAACTATTGGTCAACAAATTGGAATTCGCAAGTTTGTGGATGAAGATAAAATCAAAGCTGTTTTAGAAGAAAATCGTGCGAAAATTGCCGTTGGAGGTGTAAAGAAATCACGTTTTTCTGAATATATTTCTAAGCAAATGAAAGCCGTTGAAGATGCCAAAGTAGAAGAAGAAACTGCTAAGAAAAAGAAGAAAAAGTAGAAAATTTAAAAGATTTATTTTTAAAAGAGCAGACTAAATTTTAGTAGTCTGCTCTTTTTATGTATCATTAACGCTGAAAATAATAATGCAAAACAACGACAAACAAACGTCTAATCAAGGAACTGGTCATATTATTCAAAGTCTAGTTGTAAATCTGTTAATCGCTTCCTCAAAGGGCGTAGCGGCATTTATGACAGGTTCTGGGGCGATGTTGGCAGAGACAATTCACTCATTTTCAGATTGTGCCAATCAAGCACTCTTGCTCGTGGGTGTACGTCAAGCTCGTAAACCTGCGGATGCCATTCATCCATTGGGCTACGGTCGTTCAGCATATTTTTGGTCATTCATGGTGGCGATGTTACTCTTCTCAATTGGAGGGATGTTTTCGATATATGAAGGTGTACATAAATACGAACATCCTGAGCCTGTCAATAATATTCTTTGGGGTGTTGGGATTTTAGCTTTTTCATTAGCTTTAGAAGGTTACGCAACGTTTTCAAACATTGTAGAATTAAATAAGCGGAAAGGCGAAACTGGCTTTTTTGCTTATCTACGTCTGACTAAAGACAGTGATTTAATCGTGATTTTTGGAGAAAACTCTGCGGCAGTTTTAGGATTAATTGTGGCATTAGCAGCACTCACAATCGCTCATTACACGGGAGACGGACGTTATGATGCCATTGGCTCAGTCATCATTGGTGTAATTTTGATTGCTGTTGCGATATTTTTAGCCCTTGAGGTCAAATCACTCTTAATAGGAGAAAGTGCCGACTTAGTTATTTATGCTAAAGTAAAAGATTTGGCTGAAAATCATCCTAACATTAAAGAACTCATCAATTGCAGAACTATCCAACAAGGTCCTGGCGAAGTACTGGTTTGTGCCAAAATATTGATTGATGATACGCTTAATGCCGTACAAATCAGTAAGTTAATTAACGATTTTGAGTTTGATTTGAGAGGTTTTCATCCCGAAGTAAAATGGTTGTATATTGAGCCAGATTTGCAGGAATGGAAAGAAGTATAAAACTTATGATTTAGGAACGCACTTCTATGAAACGGTCGTTGTCCTTCAAAAGGACAACGACCGTAAATTCTCGTACAAATTATAGTTAAACTATCATTTCCTATTCTTTCAACTTAGTAATGGGCGTAAGTAAAACTTTCCGAAACTCCACTTCTGAACCTTCCGCTTGCAACGCAATTTGTCCTTTCTGAACAGTTGCATTGTAGCCATAATTTACTAAATCACCATTTACCCAAACTTTTACTTTATCTTTCAAACATTGAACAATCATGGTATTCCACTCGCCCAACGGCTTTTCCGAATTGTCGGTTAGGTTATGAATTTGCCTTTCTTTGCCATCGGTTGAACCCCAATTTTCCTTCGGTCCAGATCGATATTTTTCCATATTGGGAACGGTAATATCTTCGCCAATACACCAAAAATCTCCTGCGTTATCGTGCATCAATTGTGCCTCAATAGACTTCGGAAACATTTTGTAAAGTACTCTGGGCGTAGAAGCATGAACTAAAACGCCACAATTACCAGGTTTTCCCGCAAAGCGGTATTGCACTTCTAATTCATAATTTTGATAAATCGAATCTGTAATAATATGCCCTTGTGGAGCTGCCAAACTCACCAACATTCCATTTCTGATAATGAAAGGGCTTTTGACATTGGGCTTGCCATCCATGGCAGGGACATCAATGTGCCAACCCGTAAAATCTTTGCCATTGT
>JANPIG010000371.1:0-1307 GCA_031424875.1 Cytophagales bacterium | reverse complement strand
ATGGAAACGGCGGAGGTGGTGCTACAAATAATGGAGGCATGACTCATCCGTAGCTTATTCTCATCTGAAATTATTACCAACAACCTCTAAAACCTATTTAAACTATGAAAACCTTATCAACCATTCAAAACATTACGCATTATGGATTCTCATCATGTTGATACGGAACTCCATCAAAATATTAGCTATTCTTTGCCCGATGGACGAATAGGAGAGCTTCTGAAATTACTCAAAAGCTATACGCAAGGGCAAAAAGACCTTGAAATTGAAACTTATGTCAAACAACAAATAAAAATCTTGATGGAGCATATTCAAGAAGTGCAATATGCCCCTAATGCCACAATGTCGCATTTCCCTGTAGAGTTAAACCCACATACAGGCGAGAAGCAATATACCCACGAGTTCAGTTGGACACGGGGAGATTTACCGATATTAATTCTACTCTATCAGGCAGATAAAGCCTTTGGAAACGATGAATATAGTTTTATAGCTAATACAGTCGGCAGTATCGTGGCGAAACGGACTCAGATTGAGCCAATCAATCAAAATCCATACCTTCGGCACGGTACCGCTGGCATTGCACAATGTTTCTACACCCTATATCATTTAACCAGTAAATCGTTCTATCTTGAAGCCTATCAATCTTGGATAACCGAAACGTATAGACTATTAGCGTTAGGTTATTCAAGATTTTTATCTGATGATTTGGAGGATGGGAATTTTCTCTTGTCTGAATTTGGATTCGTGGGATTAGGGGATTAATTGGATTAAATTATTAACTCACTTAATCCATAAAATCCATAAATCTGAAACGGTGCGACGTTTCGCAATCCAAATTCAGACGGGGTCGCCGAGACAGAATCATTCACTCATTAAAATATAACCTGTACAAATTAATAATTTTAACTCCTATGGACTTAACAATCTTAAACGCTGAGGGTAAAAGAATAGAATTTACTCGGCAAGAATTTAAAATCCTTAAACTTGCCTCTGAGGGAATGACCAATAAAGAAATTGGCGACCTCCGTTGCATTGCAGAAAGCACCGTAAAGTGCCACCGCCAGAACATTATGCAGAAGGTGGGAATCACTGGAAAAGGTGAAATGATGCGTTTCTTAATGAAGGTAAACGTAGAAATCAATGCCAAAGCACTATAAAATTACTACTAAACTCCTACCAAAGTGGGATTTACTTTTAAGCCAAACTGTCGGAACTTTGTATTGTTAGTTGCAACGACGAGGTGGAAGCCGAAAAGACCTTTGATTGAGTAGGCATTTTTATTTTTTGAAATTAAAAACATGAAAAAG
>JANPIG010000370.1:0-1535 GCA_031424875.1 Cytophagales bacterium | reverse complement strand
CACCTTCTGCAGCATTTGTTCCTTGAAGACGAACGATAATAGGCACTGGGATATTTCCGATTGCTTTATAGGCCTCAACCACACCAGTAGCAACACGGTCGCAACGAACGATTCCTCCAAAAATATTAATCAATATTGCCTTAACATTTGGGTCTTTTAAAATAATACGGAAACCAGCTTCAACTGTTTTCGCATTTGCTCCACCCCCAACATCAAGGAAGTTGGCGGGTTCGCCACCAGACAATTTAATGATGTCCATAGTAGCCATAGCCAAACCTGCACCATTTACCATACAACCGACGTTCCCATCAAGTTTCACATAGTTCAAATCATTAGCTGATGCTTCAACTTCCAATGGATCTTCTTCAGTAACATCACGTAAAGGAATAAAATCTGAATGGCGATAAAGGGCATTATCATCCAAATTTACTTTGGCATCAACGGCTAAGATTTTGTTGTCTGAAGTCTTCAAGACTGGATTTATTTCAAACATTGAAGAATCCGTTTCAACATAAGCTTTGTAAAGTGCATGGATAAATTTTACCATTTCCTTAAAAGCATCACCAGACAAACCCAAAGCAAAGGCTACTTTACGAGCTTGAAAGGCCTGTAAACCAACTCTTGGGTCAATCCATTCTTTAATAATTTTTTCAGGTGAATGTTCAGCAACCTCCTCAATGTCCATTCCTCCTTCGGTTGAAGCCATAATTACATTACAACCTTTACCTCTATCTAAAAGAATTGAAACATAAAATTCTTTTACTTCCGACACCCCCGGATAATATACGTCTTCAGCAATTAATACTTTATTAACTTTCTTACCCTCTGGACCAGTCTGGTGCGTAATTAACTGCATTCCCAAAATCTGTTCAGATTTCTGACGGACTTCGTCTAAATTTTTAGCCAATTTAACACCGCCACCTTTTCCACGTCCACCTGCGTGAATTTGGGCTTTGATTACGTGCCAACCTGTTCCCGTTCGAGCGGTCAATTCACGGGCAGCCTCAACTGCCAATGCGGGTGTGTCCACCACGATGCCCTCTTGAATACGGACCCCGTAGCTTTTCAAAATGTCTTTACCTTGGTACTCGTGAATATTCATACGATAAAATTATTAATGTCGAAATTATTTCGACCACTAAATTACTTACAAACTCTTTAATTATGAGTTTTATGAGGTATTTATTTACTATCCAAGGGCAAATTTGTAATTTTGTACTTTGTATAACTCATTAGTGAACGTTAAGTCACTTATTATTAATATTGAAACCATGCCCAAACTAAGTTTACTTGTTCCCACCTACAACCATAGTAAATTTATAACTCAAATGTTGGAAGGAGCATTGATGCAAGTAACAGATTTTGACGTTGAGATTGTAATCGGTGATGATGCTTCTACGGATAGTAATGCCTTGATAATCAATGATTATGCTAATAAATTTCCTGATAAAATAAAGGCTTTTTTGCATACTAAAAATTTAGGACCTACTGAACCCAAAGAGTTGGGTGGAAAAAATAACGTTGGTTTTCTTTTT
>JANPIG010000369.1:0-1649 GCA_031424875.1 Cytophagales bacterium | reverse complement strand
ACCATTGGGCGACCAGTTACAAGGGTTAGTCCACTCTACACTCACTGTGCCAGTCCATGTCATAGTTTCTGTGGCGGTGGCTACTTGGGAGCAAGCAGTAGTGCCATTCCCTTGTATCGAAAAATTATAAGGATTTTCGTTGGAATCATCATTGGCAATGCTCACTGTAGCGGTACGTAAGCTTGAACCCGATGGATCAAAAGTTACTTGAAAAGTAGTTGTACCATTAGTAGCTGCTACTGGTGAAGACGGCTGAACGTTTACCGTAAAATCAGCAGCATTTGTACCACCAATTACTACTTTGGGAGACCCCGAAAGATTTAAGGCCCCCGGACCTGTATTTTCAATGGTAAAGGTTCTTACTACCGTTCCTGAAGTAACATTGACTGTACCAAAATCTGTATGGTCCGTGGTACTGGGAGTAGCATCACCATCTACAATGGAAATATTATTGCCTTTTACATTCATTTCAGGCAATAACACTATATTGTCATAAGTAAACGGCACTACATAGTCACACCCACCTCCACCCGGTGTTATTTTGGCATACAGCGTCTGTGAACCTGTTGGCAATGTTCCTAAAGGCGTAAAAGTGTTGCTTGATTGTGTGTAAGTACCTGCCGAAGTAGTAGCGGCAGCATTGGTAAAAATGCCATTGACCGTGCCTGTAAATGTACCAGTATAAGCAAATATTGAAGTTGCAGTCGCATTATTATTTATAAAGGCCGAACCAGTACTACTTGTAATTGTCTGATTACCTGACCCCCTAATGATAACGCCACCACCTTGATTTGTGAAATTAGCACTACCATTTATAGGACCTGCCACTTGAATCAATCCAGCATTAGTTACATTACTTACATTATTTGAACGAATTAAAAAGTCACCTGAAGTAATAATGATTTCCCCACAAGCATTATTGGTCATCGTAGCAGTACCAGTAGCTTGCCCTGAATTGTTATTTGCATTGCCCATTTCAATAGCAAGGTTGTTTGTTGTATTTATGCGAAGTGTGCCATTATTTGTAAATGTTGTTGTAGGGCTGGGCAGAAACCAACCTGTGATAGCACTGCCTATGCTTGTCTCTAAGGCTAATGTGCCATTATTTATCACCGATGCACCATCTACCATCAGAAGCACTGCATAAGCACCGACATCACCTATGAGTCTTAGTGTAGCTCCACTATTGATGGTCAACGTGCGGTTTATTTGTATGCTTTTTACGGTTTGAGTACCAGATGAAATGACAACAGATGTTCCTGCACGTATAAATACATCATCTGCACTTGTAGGAACAGTTCCAGTGCTCCAATTACTGGCGGTACTCCAGTTAGTATTCGTAGCTCCAGTCCAAGATACATTAGCGGCAATCAAATTTTGGCTTATCATCAAATCCATGAGGATGTAAAAAAGTTTTTTCATTTTGGTAGCGTTTTTTTGTTAAAATTGTTTTTATGGGTTTAAAATATTTTTTTGAAAACACTTTTCTTTCGTCTCGAAATCAATGCTTCTTGTCCATTGTTCATTAATACTTTATATTCTTCTTGAATTAGGTTTTTTATATGAATAGGATTAATCAAATATGAGCGATGTATTCGTAAAAATCCATGAGTTTCTAAGAAAGCCTCGAAGAATTTTAGGCAATGGGC
>JANPIG010000368.1:0-6825 GCA_031424875.1 Cytophagales bacterium | reverse complement strand
CAAAACTGAAGATGTCAAAAAAGCCCTCAGAACCGCTTGTCCGCAAGGAATTGATGTTTATTTTGACTATGTAGGTGGTGAAATTTTAGATATTGTTTTGGGGCAAATCAACCTTAGAGCAAGAATTGTCATTTGCGGAGCCATCTCACAATATAACAATACTGAAGCCCCAAAAGGACCTTCAAACTATCTTTCATTATTGGTAAATCGTGCCAGAATGGAAGGAATTGTGGTTTTTGACAACGCCGCTAATTATGGAACAGCCGCCAAAGAAATGGCGGGTTGGATTCACGAAGGCAAATTACACTCGAAAGTAGATGTTCAAAAAGGAATCCGTAATTTCTTGCCAACATTGATGATGTTGTTTTCGGGTAAGAATTTTGGGAAATTGATTTTAGAAGTTTAATAGCATTCAGACGCTCCTCCGCAATAGAGTTAGGATCTCACAGAATTACACAGATGAAATCTAAAAACCGTGTAAGCCTGTTAAATCACAATTCCATTGCGGGAGCGTCTATGGTATAATTTATCTTAGCAAATTCATTTTTTCTTTAATAAACTCCATAATCTCCGCTTCATATTTTGCATCACACCAATAAAATTCGTCTTGGTTTTTGAACCATGTTATTTGTCTTTTGGCGTACCTTCTGGAATTCCTTTTCAGTAATCTAACCATTTCGTCACGGTCATAATTGCCGTCAAGATGATCGTATATTTCTCTGTAGCCGACCGTTTTTAAGGCGTAATGTTCTCTGAAATTCATCACAGATTTAGCCTCTGCTTCAAGTCCGTTTTCTAACATCATGTCCATACGCTTATCTATCCGAGCGTATAATTCCTCTCGTGGTCGTTCGAGAGCGATTTTTATCATTTCAAAAGGTCTCTCTACTTTCTGATTTTTTCTGAAGCTTGAAAATGGTTTACCCGTAGAAATACATACTTCCAAAGCCCTTAGAACTCGTTGCTTATTTTGAATATCAACTTGTTCGTAATAAATAGGGTCGAGATTTTTTAGTTCATTTGCCAATACATCAAGCCCTTCGTTTTCAAGTCGTTGTGCTAAATTTTGACGCAATGCTAAATCGGCTTCGGGCATTTCGTCTATCCCATCCGTAATCATTTTAATGAACATTCCAGAACCTCCTGTGAGGATAGCAACGTCCTTTTTCTGAAAAATTTCTTTCAAAACTGCCAAACAATCACGCTCAAAATCCCCAACTGAATAATAATCTTGGATAGAATGAGAATCAATAAAATGATGCTTCACGCCATCCATTTCTTCGAGTGTAGGTTTAGCCGTTCCGATAGCAAGTTCACGATAAAACTGCCGTGAATCTGCTGAAACTACCTCAGTATCAAGAATTTTAGCAATTTTAACACATAAATCAGTTTTACCCACCGCCGTTGGACCAGCGATAATAATAAGGGTTTTGGGAGAAATCATGGTGCAAATTTAATAGGGTTGAATTGATTTTCAATCTTGGTGTTTGGGATGTGGTATTGTGCTATCAAAATCCAGTGAAATTCTGTATATTTGTCTTGTACAATTCCCCAAACCAATGAGAAATACCCTAAAACTACTATTAATTATCTTCGTCGCTTTTCTGTTATTCTATTTCCAAATGCCTGTCTTGCGGTATGGATTTTCACAAATCGGCATTACCGTATTGATTCTTTCAGTCGTTCTTTTTCTACTATCTACTTCTGTGAAGTTTGTACAAAAAGGAAATGATATTAGTATGATTAAAGGTCAAAAAACGGTTCCTGCATGGATTAAATATTTGTTTCTGGCAAGTTTAGTTTATGTAGTGGTTCTTCCTTTTATTACTTCAAGTCCACTATTTCATGCTGAGAAATACCAGAAATTGATTGGCAAAGTGAACATAGGGAAAAAAATCTCAGACCATATTACGCCTATTTCATTAGACGAAGTTCGGATTGTGGACAAGGATTTAGCCAATTTAGTAGGAGAAAAAGTGCTTGGCAATCAGCCAGCCCTCGGTAGTCAAGTCGAATTGGGTGAATTTTGTATTCAGAAAGTCAATAATAGATTGGTTTGGGTTGCCCCGCTCGAGCACAGTGGTTTTTTCAAATGGTTTAGTAATTCAGAAGGTACGCCTGGGTATGTAACAGTTTCTGTAACGAATGAGCGTGATGTGAAGTTGGTGCAATCCATTCAGAATAAACCCATCAAAGTAAAGTATCAAGAAGGAGCATTCTTTTTCGATAATCTCCGCCGTTATGTGTATTTTAATGGATATAACACGGTCGGACTAACTGATTTTAGTTTTGAAATTGACGATTCTGGCAAACCTTTTTGGGTGATTACAACCTATGAAAAATCGGTAGGTTTTGGAGGGAAAAATGCAAACGGAATCATTGTAGTGGATGCTCAAAGTGGTGATATTCAACAATTTGGACTTAATAATGCACCAAAGTGGGTTGATAGAGTTCAACCCTCTAATTTCATTCAAGCACAATTGGATGATTGGGGCGAATATGTGAATGGTTATTGGAATTTTGCCAATACAGATAAATTGCAAACCACCGAACGAATGACTTTGGTGTATGGAAAAGACAATAAATCATACTGGTACACTGGCCTTACTTCGGTTGGAAAAGATGAATCAACGATAGGTTTTATGCTGGTTGATACTCGTACCAAAGAAGCAACATATTATAAGCAAAGTGGAGCTACTGAATTGGCAGCACAGCATTCAGCTGAAGGAAAAGTGCAAGAAAAGGGATATAGAGCCACCATGCCAATTCCTTATAATATCAACAATATTCCTACCTACGTCATGGCATTGAAAGACAATGGCGGTTTGGTCAAAATGTATGCGATGGTGGGTATAAATGACTACACGGTTGTGGGCGTAGGAAATACGTTGAGAGAAACGTTGACCTCTTTCAAAAATACTTACAACATGACTGGGAATAAACTTTCTGGAAACACGCCATCGGTTAAAAAAGAGTTTATTTCGACCATTGTCCGCATCCAAAATGATGTGAAGAATGGAAATAGTTTTTATTATTTTATCCTGAAAGATAGTCCAAAAGTTTTCGTGGGTTCTTCTAATATTTCAACCCAATTACCGATTTCTCAAATTGGCGATAAAATAAAAGTAACCTACGATGACGATATTGAAAAAGTAATTGATGTGTCGAGTTTTGAGAATTATAATTTGAAGTAAGGAGGATTGTATTTTGAGTTATCCGATTTTTTCCGAATGATTCATTTAGTCATTTGTTTCTGGCGAGTGACTAAATGAGAATTTATTGCTTATGCTGTCCATAATTTTTCAGATTGCTGTAGATTAATCTTGAAATTTTTTCAACCTTACAATTTTCTGCAATAATATCAAAATAATTATCGTGTCCTGTGAAGTAAAAATGTTTGTAAATTCTTTTATCCCATGTAAGTAATTGCTGATACATTTTAGCCCTTTTTATAGTTATTTCAATTAATCATAATGATTTTTTTACTTTGCAAATTGAAAATTTATATTCTAAATCTTTCGGATATGTGTCATAAAATTCAACATCAAGAGATTTAATAGCCCAAGCATTTTCAAATGTCAACTTTCCGATGTAACCTAAATCTGCTAATTGATTATCTTCCCAACAATTATAGTACAGATAACAATAATCTCTTGATTTTTCAAGAATTATATCATTTTGTGGGTCTGTCCAAATTGGCAATTCAATTTCTATTAAAAATTGTTCTTTCGATGTGGTTTAATTTTTTGTCAATGAATATTTACGTTTTTATAATATTACTTCTGACGAATGTAGAACTGCAATCACGGCTACCCACCTACCCTCGATTCCACCAACCAAGTTGAACCAATTTTCAAAAAAAACACTCCAAAAACCCAACCCTATTTAAACGAACTTGCCAAAAATCTTAAATATGCCCCTACCTATATCAGCGCTTTTACAAGCAATGCAATTATTTGTTTCAACTAAGAATTCCGTATCTTTGATTTTGAGAATATAATCTTTACGCATGACAACTATACAGCTTCAAATTGATAAAAAAATATATTTTGCTTCTGATTTTCATTTGGGTTATCCAGATTTTGAAACGAGTCTTATTCGTGAAAAGAAAATTGTATCTTGGCTCGACAGTATCAAGGCTGATGCTCAAGTAATTTTTTTAGTAGGTGATATTTTTGATTTTTGGTTTGAATACAAAAATGTAGTGCCAAAAGGCTACGTCAGATTATTAGGAAAATTAGCAGAATTGTCAGACTCAGGCATAGAAATTATCATTTTCCCAGGTAATCATGACATTTGGATGTTCGATTATTTTACCAAAGAATTAGGCATAAAAGTTTATAGAAATGCCCAAGAGTATAGCATTAAAGCATTTAACTCACAACTCACAACAGCAACGGCTGCCGCTCACAATTCACAACTATTTTACATTGTTCACGGGGATGGATTGGGTCCAGGGGATTATGGGTATAAATATTTGAAAAAAGTATTTGAAAGTAAACTCTCGCAATGGGCATTTGGTTGGTTGCATCCTCACTGGGGTATATCCCTAGCTACTTGGTGGTCGGGCAGCAGGAAAGACGAAGAACGAATCAAAAGAGAATTGCAATTTAGAGGAGAAGGCGAGTGGCTATGGCATTTTGCTAAAGAACAAGAAGCCCAAAAGCACCACGATTACTATATTTTTGGACATCGACATTTATTATTAGACCTGCCTGTCGATGAAAATAGTAGATACATAAATCTCGGTCAATGGGCCTATGATGATGTAAACAGTAATCATTTTGCGGTGTATGATGGGGAACGGTTGGAGGTGAAGAAATTTACGCAGTCAGTCGGTAGTCAGATGAAGTAAAATTCAGATTGTTTCATAATTAATTTACTTTGATATACTCCGTCTGACTATCGTCTGAATGAGTAAACATTAACCAACTTTATAAATCATGAAAAATCAAAAACTCATTCTTTGGTCATTGACCGTTGCTCTCAGTGGCTTTTTATTTGGCCTCGATACTGCCGTAATTTCTGGAGCAGAACAAAAAATTCAGTCACTTTGGGGATTAAGTGATACTCTTCATGGTTTCGCCATTGCTATTGCCCTATATGGAACGGTTTTTGGAGCGGCGTTTGGAGGTTGGTTTGCGGACAAATTAGGGAGAAAAAGAGCCTTATTTTGGCTTGGAGCCTTGTTTTTTGTGTCTTCGGTAGGTTCTGCCGTTGCTCCAGATGTATATATTTTTATGTTCTTCCGTTTTATTGGTGGACTTTGTATTGGGGCTTCATCAGTGGTTTCACCATTGTATATTTCGGAAATTGCTCCTGCTAAAAATCGTGGTTTTTTAGTAGCATTATTCCAATTCAATATTGTTTTTGGAATAATGATTGCCTACGTTTCCAATTATTTATTTCAAAAGTTAGGAGGGGAAAGCGATTGGCGTTGGATGTTGGGAATTGTAGGAATTCCCTCTTTGATTTTTACGGCTTTGACTTTGTTGATTTCTGAAAGCCCAAGATGGTTGATTTTGCAAAAAAATGATATTGAATCTGCTAAAAAAGTATTAAATGAAATCAATCCCGAAGAAGCAGATAAAACCTTGGCTTCTATCCTAAATTCTCAGCAAAATAATGTCAAAAGAGGAGAAGTTAGTTTCTTTTCAAAGCCTTATGCTTTACCGATTTTATTAGCTTTCTTAATGGCTTTTTTTAATCAAGTTTCAGGAATTAATGCCATTATTTATTACGCTCCCCGAGTTTTTGAAATGTCAGGTTTGGCCAAATCATCAGCTTTGCTTTCCTCGGTAGGAATTGGGCTTACAAACTTAATTTTCACCATGTTAGGGGTTTCTTTGATTGATAAATTTGGACGCAGAACCTTAATGTTTATTGGTTCAATTGGTTACATTATTTCGTTATCACTAATTGCCAGAGCATTTTATACAGAACAATTTGATGGTATGACTTTCTTCGTTTTTGCGTTCATAGCTGCTCACGCTATTGGACAAGGAGCGGTGATTTGGGTATTTATTTCAGAAATTTTTCCTAATGAAGTGCGTGCTTCTGGACAAGCTTTTGGCAGCTTGACACACTGGGTTTTTGCGGCAATTATCACCAACATTTTCCCTTATTTTGCCAGTCAATTTGGGGGAACTCCCATCTTTATTTTCTTTATGATTATGATGGTTTGCCAACTACTGTATGTATGGTTTTTGATGCCCGAAACGAAGGGTGTGGCATTGGAAGATATGGATATTAGAGTGGGCGGGCATTAGGTAGATTGATGTTGGTTTTTCGATGTTCGATGTTCGGTAAAATATTGATTTTCAGTAACTTAACTTCAAATCGAGAAAATTCTGAACATTGAAAACCGAACATCGAACATCGAAAATTTTATTTATCAAATCGCAATCCAAACAATTCCTTAGACCGAAACCAAACAATTGTTACGATAATCATGGTCATGGTTCCTCCAAATATTACGGAGGGTACTGTCCCCATCAATTTTGCAGCAAGACCTGATTCAAAAGCGCCTAATTCGTTAGAAGAACCTACGAAAATAGAATTCACAGAAGAAACGCGACCGCGCATATCATCTGGTGTGTAAATTTGTAAAATTGTAGAGCGAATTACTACTGAAAAACCATCGGTCACTCCACTTAAAAACAAAGCCACAACTGAAATCCAAAAGTCTGTAGACAATCCGAAAACGATAATACAAATTCCGAAACCAAACACGGCAAGTAATAATTTTTTACCCGTATTTTTTTCGATGGAGAACATCGTAGAAGCCAACATCGTTAACAAACCACCAATGGCTGGCGCAGCGCG
>JANPIG010000367.1:0-2575 GCA_031424875.1 Cytophagales bacterium | reverse complement strand
CACCGTGATGGGCTTGCCCGTGCATAAGGTATATGAGGCTTTGAAGAGGTTTATTGGTTAATTGCTTACTGGTGGATTAATATATTGGTTAATTGGTGTACTGGTTAATTCTGCAATTTGCTATTTGCCAAGCACTAATCCACTAGTAACCAATACACAAATTAACTAATATACCTGTAATTATTTACTTGCAAATCTATCAATCTCCCAACAAATCATAAAGGCAAATGTACCAATCCAAAGCCCACAGGCTTCACGGGCGAGTTCTTGGTTCATCGTTTTCATGGAAATACCTCCACCTTCCGAGAAAAACCCTTCCCAAGCCGTCATCATATTCCATGAGTTCATACCGCCTGCAAAAGATAGTACAATCAAAACCAATAGCATTTCACCATTAGCTTTTCCCTGATACGTTCTGAAAGTTGCGTAAGCGGCAGTGAGGTAAATTGGAATCCAAAGTATTGGGTCGGGGTCATTATATTGCCAACCTGCGAATAGTAGGAATATGAGTGTGAATATTAAGGCTATGTATTTCATTTTGGATAGTTTTGGGGGATGTTTTCTCAAATATACAAAAAATAAAATCAGTTACAATACGTCTCCAAAGCCTCTTTTGCATCGGGATAACCCAGCGTTGTTGCTCTTTTTAAACTTAAACAAGCGGCATCTTTTTTGCCTAATTTTTGCTGAACTATGCCTAAACCATATAACGCTTTGGCAAAAGTAGGATCTATTTGTATTGCTTGTGTGAAATCTTTTGCGGCTTTATCAAGATTGTCTAATTGAAAATAAATATTCCCACGATTATACAGAGCATTTGTTTCCTTTGGATATAGCTTCAAGGCTATGTCAAAGTCTTTGATGGCATTTTCGGGTTGTTTCAAAGCTGCCAATACTATTCCTCTTTTGATGTAATTTTCAGCGGTGTCGGGCTGAACCGAAACGGCTTTATTGCAGTCTGATAACGCTCCTTCCCAATCAGATTTCTCCATTCTGATAGATGCCCGATTGAAATATGGGCGATAATCCTTGGGGTCAAGTTGCATCACTTTTTCATAATCCATCAGGGCATTGGTATAATCTTTCAATTCAAAATATGCGGCTCCACGCATATTAAAAGCTTTCGGATTATTGGGGTCTTTATCAATGGCATTATTCAAAAAGGGGAGGGCTTCGGCAGGTTTTCCTTTCAGCATTTGCTCTTTCGCTTTTTCGATAAATGCCTCTGATGAGCTTGTACAGCTAATGAATAGTGGACAATTAACAGTTATTAGCAAACAGAAAAGAATAAATTTTGAGGATCGGATTCTGTTATAAATCTTATTATTAGATGACATTTTGAATATTATTTTAAAAAAATGATAAAATATTTTTGGGTGAAATTTATAGGTTAATCAACTGACACTAAAAAACTTAGCGGTTATTAGTCCTTTTCACAGACCAATAACCGCTATAAAGTTCCGAACATCGTTTTGTAAATACAAGAAAAACCGCCATCTTTGTGTCGGCAAATTACCAGCTCCCTCTGAATCCCCCAGGTCGTGACCGAAGCAAGGGTAGGTAGGTTGTAGCGGTGAATTTGCCTTTTTTTATGCCCTTTTGGGTAGGAGGAAAGGTGAAATGGAGGAAGGGGGACAGGATTTACGGTTCTATTTCTTCTCCTTCTGATCGTATTTACTGAGTTCTAAAAATCTTATGGGGTTTTTCATATCAATAATATCGTTTACCGCTTGTTTTTTGTTCGAAGCATTATTGTAATATTCTTTGGCAATCTTATAACCTACAAAATACCCCAAGTCAGCTGGTTTGTTTTTTATAGTAGAGTAATTATAGAGCCAATTATTAGAATTTTCGTTGCAAAGTTCATTCTTGAAATCAATCCAAATTTGCTTTTCGTTTTTATCTCCGTATTCATTTATTTTTTCATTTCCCGAAACCAATTCAGCAATAAAATCTGCTGAACCTTCTCTCAATGCTCTATAAAGCAATTCGCACTTTATAGCAGTTGGGTCAATGCTTTTAGCTTGTTGTGTATGAAAACACTCGTGAGCTACCAAACTCTTAATTTTTGAGAGCATTTCTTCACTTCCTTCAAATGTTTTACGGTACTCGTTATTTTCAAATTCTGATAAATCCATTTGTATGGTTGAAGTAGTAATTTCAGTTCCAATCAAAACAAAATTATTGGAAATTGTCCCCCCTGTATTCATTATACCCATCGCAAAACACACTTTGAAAGGCTTGAAATTTGGATAAATTTCTTTGAATTTGGCAAATACAGCCTCAATGGTTTGTTCTGACTTTTTGACTTCAAAAGTATTTTTGCGTAATGAATTGTAAAATCTCGGATATTTGGCTACCAATTTTACATATTTCTCGGCCTGAAAATCTCTCACTCGTATGAAGTCTATTAAACCATCTGTGGCTCTGTCAAGGTATAAAGTTTGAAAAGAATTTACGCTATCGGCAAAAGTTTTGCAATTTTTTAGATTGTCGAAGGCTTCCCAAAAATGGTCAATATCAATCGTTAATACATTCTTTTGGTTTTCAGATTCTAATTCTTTTTTTATTTTTT
>JANPIG010000366.1:0-2041 GCA_031424875.1 Cytophagales bacterium | reverse complement strand
GAACTTAATCATCAAATTTCCGTAATAATAAGAACCGTTGAAACCGAATTGATTTACGTTTCTTGAATATGGCACTTGACCATTGGCGTACGATAAATAATTGCTAAAAACTTTATCAGGATAAACGTCTGTAATATTGTTACCTCCAACCGTTATTGATAAGAATTTATTGAGATTGTAAACCACTGAAGCATCCAGTAAATTTTTACCGCCAAAGGTTTGGCTTTGGTGTAAATTGCTGGTTCCGGTTACAGGTCTTGCCAATTTTTCCCAAGCGGTTGTTTGTCCAAAATATGAGCTACGAAGATTCAACGTCAATTTTCCAATCTGATATGCCACTGATATTAAGACCTTTGTGTTTGGCTGACTTGTTTCAATTAAAGCTCTACTAACGGTATCAATCAACAAAACGGTTGCCTTTGTGTCTAATTGCAAAGCCGCAGGGGTTGCTTTCACTCCTGTAATTTCTGTCTTATTTACCGTCAAAGCAATACTGGCCGTAATCTTACTCTTTGTGCCTAATCCTTTTTTGTAGGAAGCCACAACATCTATTCCTTTCGTGCCTGTATTAATAGCATTTGTAAAGAAAGTAACCTCTTGAAAACCTGTAAAATTATTCCTTAAAGCCGTGATGTTGTTCACATTAAGATTTTCAGTAACAATAATTCTGTCGGTAATATCAATTTTATACGCATCAACTGTGAACAAAAAATTTGCTCCTGCCTTTGCCGTAATACCTACATTATAATTCCAAGAAGTTTCTGCTTTTGGGTCTTCAATGCCAATTTTTGCCAAGCGAGGATCATCAGAAGGTAATTGTTTTGTACTTCTGATTACACCATTTTGAACTGTTGAAGTAGTTGCGGCATTAGCAATTTGTTGCAATAATGGAGCTCTGAAACCCTTATTAATTGAACCTCTTATGGCTAAATCTTCGGTCAATTTCAAACGAGAGGCTAATTTCCCAGAAATATTGCTACCAAAATCACTGTAATTCTCATAACGCAAAGCCCCTGCTACTAATAATCTGTTTGAAATATCACTTTCAACGTCCACGTACATTCCAATATTTGAGCGAGTTTTATCCGTAATATCTGCCTTGTCAATTCCCACTCGTCCCTGAGAACCAGGGGTTTTGTTTCTGGTTGACGATAACGGACCAACTTGATATGAGGCTTCGTCACCCGCCGCCAAGGTGAAATTATCTATACGATATTGAGCCCCCAGAGCTAAGTTGAATGATTTTGTTCCGAACAAACCTAAAGTAGTTTTTGAGAAATTTACTTCTGTCAAACTTTGTCCGAAACCAATTCTACCAATATAAAAATCCTTAGGAGAAGCTGCCCCTAACGAAGCATTTGAGCTTTTCTTAGAGAATTGGTCGAGATAATTTTTCCCATATCCAGAACTAAAGTCCCAATTCCAACCCGTTGAAGTCTTACGTTTTATTCCTACTAAATACGATATATCCACCGCTGTCCCTGGCAATTGTGGTACGTAGCCGTCTGGATATAAATCTGGGTTTGTGGTGCCACCCGTTGGCAAGGCCGTACGTAAGAATGCCTGAGCAAAAACATCTTTATTTGAAAATCCACCGAATGAATAAAGTGACCATTCTTGGCTTAATGGTACATCAAGGTTATAAAAAACTTGTCCAGATTTCATAGCATTGCTTCCATAAGTGGTTGGACGAAATGAACCGTAAGTACCATCACCCCAAAATGCTCTTGATTTCAATAGGGCTTGGTCGGTTGCGGCTACGTTAGTATAAATTCCTGTATATGCACCTGTTGGTCCTGCTGGTTGTGGATTATACGGGTCTGAACGGTCAGTCCCTTTTACGTCCTGATAACTTCCCGTGATGTTTAGAGAAGCTTTTTTGCCTAATGAAAAACCATAATTTAATCCAACGGTATATCCTCCGCCATCTCCTTTTGAGGTTACTCCATACTGAATCAAAGCTGTTCCATTATTGACCGATTTCTTCAAAACCATATTGGCAATACCCGCAATCGCATCTGAACCGTATTGGGCAGCGGCC
>JANPIG010000365.1:0-1796 GCA_031424875.1 Cytophagales bacterium | reverse complement strand
AGTATCTTTCTCACGCTTATCTTTCAAAGCTTTTGCTTTTGCCACCGCAATACTTACTGAATCAGTAGCAGGTTTTGGAGCTTCAGGAACTTTCACACCTGGTACAGTAGGTTTTGTTTCAGTAGGATTTGGTGTTATCTCACCCGTCAAATCATCAGAAGTATCTATGATATTCTTCTTCTTTTGGTCTTCGATTTCCTTCTTACGCTTATCTTCTTGCAACGAAACCGTTTTCTTTTCCTTTGCCTTCTTATAGTTTTCTATTTCGGTCAAAAGTTTCTTTAAATCAGTTTCTGTTTTCAAATGCTCTTGATATCTACCACGCAAAAATGCTATTTCTTTTTCGGTTACATTATTAGTAGGCGTATATTTCGTAGTCGCAATCATATCCCACGGCAACGCACTTGGCTGTGAACTTTCTCCAAATTCAGAAGCACTAAAAGAGGATGGTAACTCAATATCTGGCGTAACGCCCTTGTGTTGCGTACTACTACCCGTAATACGATAGAATTTCTCCATCGTAATCTTTAACTGACCAACGCCTTCTGGCTCACCTTTCAAGAAACGCTCTAAATCAATCAGACTTTGAACAGTACCTTTTCCATAAGTTTGCTCTCCGATAATCAGACCACGCTTATAATCTTGAATTGCACCTGCAAAAATCTCAGAAGCCGAAGCTGAGAAGCGATTTACTAAAACAGAAACGGGTCCATCATAAGTGATAGATGGGTCTCTATCATATTCAGCCGAGATTTCACCGTCAGACTGCTTGCGTTGTACAACAGGACCTTGTGAAATAAATAGTCCCGTCAAACTAACCGCTTCCGTCAAAGAACCTCCGCCATTATTTCTTAAATCCACAATTACACCATCAACTTTCTCAGCTTTCAGTTCATTCAAATAACGTTTTACGTCAGCAGTTGTGCTTTTGAAACCCTGCTCTCCACTTCTTGCCCCTTCAAAATCCCGATAGAACAATGGAATGGTAATCAAGCCATACTTATAATCTTTCCCATCACGATTGAAATTCAGAATCTCTTTTTTTGCGGTTCCTTCTTCCAGTTTGATCTTCTCACGTACAATTCGAACCTCTTTTGGCATAGAGCCAATGGGTGCATCAATAGGCAAAACTTTCAATCTTACCACTGTCCCCTTGGGTCCTTTTATTAACTTTACCGCATCATCCGTAAACCATCCCACAATATCTTGATAAGGTTTATCATCACCTTGTGCAACAGCGGTTATTCTGTCTTTCGCTGTGAGTTGATGACTTTTATAAGCAGGTCCACCCACGATTAAATCCACAATCTGAACATAATCGCCTTCGTTTCTCAAAGTAGCTCCAATTCCCTCCAATGATTGTGACATCTCTTGGTTAAATGTTGAAGCAGTTTTTGGAATAAAATAAGTTGTATGAGGGTCAACGCTTTCTGTAAATGCATTCATAAATTGCTGAAAAACGTCCTCACTTTTTGTTTTGTCAAAATACTTCTCAGTACGTTTATACCTTTCTTTCAAGTCTTTTACAGCAGAAGTGTCTGCTTTGCCACTGATTTTCCAGTCTAATAAGGTACTTTTTACTGCCTTTCTCCAAACATCATCTAACTCACTTGAGGTCTTAGCCCAACTGGATTTCTCACGGTCTGGGGTGTAAGTTTCATCAACCTTAAAATCTGTTGGTTTATTTAACAAAGATACCACGAATGTAAAACGTTCTTTAGCTCTTTTACGAAAGACATTATAGATTTGATAAGCTGCCGAAAGATCTCCACTCTTTAACTGATCATCCAATTCAT
>JANPIG010000364.1:0-6259 GCA_031424875.1 Cytophagales bacterium | reverse complement strand
GCTTTGCGTGATGGCGTAGATATTTTGGTGGCAACCCCAGGGCGTTTATTAGACCTGATTAACCAACGATTTATTACGTTGAACCACATCGAAATGTTTGTGTTGGATGAAGCCGATAGAATGTTAGATATGGGTTTTATTCATGACATCAAAAAACTATTAGTGCTTTTACCGAAGAAAAGACAGTCATTATTCTTCTCTGCTACGATGCCTCCTGATATTCAGAAATTGGCGGACACTATTTTGTATCACCCTCAAAAAGTGGAAGTTACGCCCATTTCCTCCACGGCAGATACCATTAAACAGGCGGTTTATTTTTTGGATAAAAATGATAAAAATGCTTTATTGATGGATATTCTGAAAGATAAAACTATCGAAACGGCTTTGGTTTTTACCCGTACAAAACACGGGGCGGATAAAGTGGTGAAGGTATTATTGAAAAACGGAATTAGAGCCGAAGCAATTCATGGAAACAAGGCTCAAAATGCCCGTCAGCGAGCTTTGGAGAACTTTAAGTCCAAAATAACACGGGTTTTAGTAGCTACGGATATTGCTTCAAGGGGCATTGATGTGGATGAACTGGCGTATGTTATCAACTTTGAAATTCCGAATATTCCTGAAACTTACGTGCATAGAATTGGACGTACTGGTCGTGCAGGAGCAAATGGAACGTCATTCTCATTTTGTGATTCCGAGGAAAGAGCATTTTTAAGAGACATTCAGAAATTGATTGGCAAGCAAATTCCAGTCATCACCGACCATCCTTATGTTACTGCCAAGGTTGCCCCTGTGGAAGCTCCTAAACAAGCTCAAAGCCCTAATAAACCACATTCCGATGGGCAGAAAAAGAAGGTTTGGTTTAATCGGAGGTAGGTTTTATCTTAAACAAAAAAGTCGCAAACGAATCCGTATGCGACTTTTTTGCCTTTTTATATAAATGGCTAATATCCCTATTTGTCCATACTGACGAAGATTTATTTTCACTCAAACAATTCCGCCAAGTCAATCGTAATTCCTTCAAAAACGGTTGATTTTAATACTCCTTCAAACATTGTTACGCCACTATATAATTCATAACGCCCATTTTGTACTGTATAAATTTCAACGTCTTGATATTGTGGGTCGATAATCCAGTATTCTTTTACGTTCAAACGCTCATACAAATTCTTTTTATCAACTCTATCCCTAAGCACCGAAGAAGAAGAGATAATTTCAATCATTAAATCTGGAATTCCTATAATTCCATCATCGGTTATCATGGCTTGATTTTCGGTCGGTATGAAAACTAAATCTGGTTGCACGGCATTCAAATCATCTAAGAAAACATCAATGGGTGAGGCAAATAATTCACCTGATTTTCTGTTTTTCAGATAATTACCCAATGTCATACAAAGATTCATCGAAATTGTTTGATGATTGGGTTTTGGTGTTGATTTTCTTACAACGTAACCATTCATTAATTCGTAGAAATCTTTATCATTTTCGTCAAATTCCATTTGGCGAAACTCATGAATAGATATTTGTTGTAGTTCAGCAATCATATTTTTTATATTTATCTTCTAACTTAAAAAACTTATGTCAAAACTCCAATTTTGATTTTCGTTTTGTGTATTTACTAATTTACAAAAACAAGCAAAAAGCCTTCAATCGCAACAATTGAAGGCTTTTTTACATTTTTTTTACTGATAACTGAAATCACCTCGCCACCATCAAAGCTTTCACCATGGGTTCAGCTCCTGTGTCAATTTTCACAAAATATTTTCCCGAAGGCATATTGGCTACATTCAACAACATTTCTGTACGAGATTTACGGGTTGGATTGGTATTGAAAGTTCTTCCATAAACATCTGTTACTGAGAACTCTACGTTATTTTTTGCAAAGGCTTCCGACTGAATAGTTGTCTCAATTTGAGCTGGATTTGGGAAAATATTTAGGTCTGATAATGGATTTTCAATTTCATTTGCCAATGGCTGCTTCACTTCTTTGAAAATGGGGACGGGTTCAAATGTTTTGTCCAACAAAACACTCTTTATTGAGGCATCGCTGGCTCCCATCCAATCTTTCAAAATAGCGGCATAAACCGTTCTGAAATCATTCTGTAAAGGGATATTATCATTTACTTTCAAAGGTTTCAAATCTGGATTAGTACCAATAATTTGTCTTTTCACGGCATTTCCAAAAACAAACATAGGCGATGCCCACCCGTGGTCAGTTCCTTTGGTCCCGTTTGAATAAGGCCTTCTACCAAATTCTGAGAAAGTCATTCCAACTACCTTATCCTGATTACCTTGTGCTTTCAAATCATCCATAAATGCCTTGACTCCTTCGGAAAGTCTCTGCATCAATGTAGCGTGATTTCCCACGTTATTGTCAGTAGCACTCACTTGGTCTGCGTGGGTATCAAATCCACCTAAGGTTACATAATATACCTTCGTTTGCAAACCTCCATGAATCAATCTTGAAACGATTTTCAGTTGGTCTGCCAAAGAATTACTGGTTGGATAAGTAACGAGGTTTTTACCCTTAGCAGCCGCATTTTTCAACTGCCCAGCATAGGCAAAAGAAGAAGTTTGTTGCTGACGAATGAAAGCCGTATATTTTCCTCCTGCCGTGTCTGGCAATACCCCAGGCGTAATATTAGGCTTGTCTCCTACAATTCTGGCAAAAGCATCAGGGTCTTGAATGGCGATGGCAGAAGTAATGGATGCAGTATTAAAAACCGTAGCTGAAATAGAAGAAATCTGAATCGCTAAAGGGTCTGGATTTGCCGTACTTGGATAATTATCTGGAAATCCTGGGTAACGGTCAGTAACGTATCTACCCAACCAGCCTGAGGTAGAAAGTTTGTCAGAATCCACCGCCGTAAACCAAATATCGCTGGCTCGAAAATGTGAAAAACTTGGTACTGGATAACCTGCTGAATGAACAATTGATAGTTTTCCTTCATTAAAAAGTGTCTGTAAACCCGTCATTGAAGGGTGTAAACCCGTATCAGGTGTATTTTTTAGTTTCAGAATTTTGCTTTCAGTCAAAGCTATATTCCCTCTAAAAGTTGAAGCAGAATAAGTACCATATTGGTCAAGAGGAACAACCATATTCAAACCATCGTTTCCTCCTGCCAGTTGGATAACTACCAAAATATTGTCGTTAGCATCTGCCACTTCCATCATTGCTTGCATGAAAGGCGTGGTTGCTTGGGTATGAGCTTTTGCCGTGAAACCATCCAACATAAATGGCAAAAAGAACGACGAAGAAGCATATTGTATAAAATCTCTACGTTTCATATTTTCAATTGTTAAGTTATTTAGTCGTTAAGTTGTTAAAATTTACCCTAACATGAGTTTGAATAATGTTATTTTAACAACTTAATAACTTAGAAATTTACCAACTTCACATTACGCCATTTGATATTCTGCCATTCTGAGAATAAATGTAAATAAACGGTCTAAACGAGTTTTTACATCATTTTTTGTTATGGCATTGGTAGGAGTTTTGACGTAAGCCTCCCAAATCATTTTCCACTCATAATAAGGGGCCCCCGCCATTAGTGGTTGCTCGACCATATACTTAATTTGGTCGTCCGTCAAAGTCATTTCAAACAATGGGTCGGTCAATTCTCTAACCATTTTATAAGGGTCGGTTGGGTCAGAAACCGTTGTAGGCAATGCAATTGAATTGATATCTACGGCTGTTGCTGTTGCTCCTTTCACCACATAATCCGTCCATGCTCCCCTAAGTGCAAGCGTAGTTGAATTTATCCAAATTTCATAAAAATCTGTATCGTAATAAGGTCTCCAACCAAATACCGATGGTTGGTCGATAATATCCATTTGTTGTTCTCGAGATCTTTGGAAGAAATAAGCCGTGGCAGAATCATATTTTGCACGCTCTTTTACAGGATCTGGAAGTGTATAATTGAAGTTTCTTAATGCACCCACAATCAAATCCATAGGAGATTTTATCTGTGATCCGTATAGTGTTTCATCATAAAAATGTTGGCTCTTAAACATTGTTTCCAACATAGGTTTAATTTCATAATCTTTTCTGAAAATAGCCGCCAAAGGCTCAATGAATTCTTTTTCAACCGCCGGAGAGATATCTGCTTGGATATACCAACGATAAAATTTACGAACGATAAAACGAGCAGTTTCGGGCTGAGCCAAAATCATTGCTACTAATTCTTTCAATTCATCATCACCCGCAGTTGCACCGACACGTCCTTTGATGGTTTTCTTTTGGTAAAAATCTGAAAATACTTTATCAGCCGTATCATGTTGAGCTGAGCGAAATTCAAAAGATGGCGTGGCCACCGTTGTGCTTCGATAATTTAATGCTCGCCAGCCCGTCAGAACCCGAGTTGCTGCCTTTACGTCATCTTCAGTATAGTTTCCACGACCAATAGTAAAAAGCTCCATCAATTCACGAGCATAATTTTCATTGGGTTTTGTGGCAGTATTTCCTCCTCCATTCAAATAAATTAGCATGGCGGGGTCTTTAGTAATTTCAATAACAAAATCACGAAAATTGCCCAGGGCATATTTACGAATCAACTGATTTTGACGATACAAAAAACGTACGTCCGAAACATCCGTAGAAGTAGAGACGAAGTGATTTTGCCAAAATAAAGTTGTTTTTTCTAATAAAGAAACAGGTTGGTTTACCATCAAGCCTATCCACCAATACTTGAGTCTTGTCCGACGAACTGCATCAAAAGTGTTGCGGGTTGCATCGTCTGTGCCGGTACCACCCCATACTAAATCATGAGAAGTTTTCTGATTTTCGTCAGTAGGATGTGGAGGATCGGGTTGGGGAGCTAAGAGTTGTTGAACCACTACATCGGCTTTCTTTCCCGCATAAGTTTTCAATTGAGCGGGAGTAGCTCCGAAAGTAGCCCGACGGAGCAAACGGTTCAATTGCCGAGTCGTAAGGTTTTGCGTATAAGCGTCAATCAGTGCCATAAAGGTTTTTTCATGAGTTTTATTGAAAGTATAATAATTCTTAGATTATTTTGGCGAGAAATAGTTTAGTAAAGATAAAAATATATTTTTTATTGACAATAAAAGGCTGATTTTTAGGAAGATATGTTGGAGAGAAAAGAGTAAATGGTTTATTTTTTTAGTACATTAAATCGTGCAAATTTTATGCTAAAATGTTTTCATTAGGCAAAAGTAATTATTAAAATTGAAGTATGATAGTAATGAAAAAGCCCCATCAGGCAATCTGATGAGGCTTTTTTCAATAAATCTAAATTTTTATTTCGATGAAAGCACTGCTCCGTAATACTCACGGTTCATACGGGCAATGTTTTCCATAGAGATTCCTTTAGGACATTCTGCTGAACAAGCTCCCACGTTGGTACATGCTCCAAAACCTTCTGCATCCATTTGGGCTACCATTTTCTCGGCACGCATTTCACGCTCGGCTTGTCCTTGAGGGAGCAATGCTAATTGTGAAATTTTTGCCGCAGTAAACAACATTGCTGCTGAGTTTGGACAGGCCGCTACACAGGCACCACAGCCAATACAAGCCGCTGCCATGAAGGCATCATCAGCATTGTCCTTGGGAATGGGCAAAGAGTTAGCATCTTGAGCATTACCAGTGTTTACGGATATGTATCCACCTGCTGAAATAATACGGTCGAAAGAGGAACGATTTACCACTAAATCTTTAACCACTGGGAAGGCTTTTGCTCTCCAAGGCTCAACCGTGATGGTATCCCCATCTTTAAACGATCTCATGTGCAGTTGGCACGTAGTTACGTTTTTGCCAGGTCCATGTGGTTGTCCATTGATGTACATAGAGCAGGATCCACAGATTCCCTCACGACAATCATGGTCGAAAGCGATAGGGTTCTCGCCTTCATTGATAAGACGTTCGTTCAAAACATCGAACATCTCTAAGAATGACATATCTTCGGAAATACCTGCTACGTCATATTGTTGGAAGTCACCTTCCGTATTTGCATTTTTTTGTCTCCAAACCTTTAAAGACAAGTTCATATTTCCTTCCATTATTTGTAAGATCTTTGAGCAATTTTGATGTTTTCATACACTAATTCTTCTTTGTGCAACTCGAATGTTGATTGAGCTTTGTATTCCCACGCTGCTACGTAAGCATAGTTCTCATCATCACGCAAGGCTTCTCCTTCTTCAGTTTGATATTCTTCACGGAAATGACCTCCGCAAGATTCATTTCTATTCAAGGCATCTATACACATCAACTCTCCTAATTCTAAGAAATCACCTACTCTGATGGCTT
>JANPIG010000363.1:0-2735 GCA_031424875.1 Cytophagales bacterium | reverse complement strand
TGGGTTTTCAGTGGTGGCGCCAATAAAAGTAATCAAACCACTTTCCACTATCTTTAATTTCGCCCGCTTTATCCCAAGCTGCTCCCATGTAATAGACAAATGGTTCACCTTTTTTATAAATTGTATGGGTTAAAATTTGTTCGTTTGTAATGGTCGTTTTTGTTACGGGAGTTGTTAAAATTACCCCTACGCCCGTCGTTCCATCTTCACCATGTTGAGGTTCCCAATAGGCGGTTGTTCCTTCTTTTTCATCTAATAAAACTGCCCCCATTTCTGCTCTTTTGATGATGCCAATCACAACTGGCAACTCATTTTTTTCGTCAAATTTAAAGTCGATTTCAATCTTATTCATTTGACTTCCAGCATCAATGATAAACTTTTTATTAACCGTAGTTTTCATGCCATTAACCATCCATTCGTCATACTCCAAAATAAAAGACGTTCTAAGCGGTCCATTATCCAAAACTTTCCAGCGATGAAAATTTTTGGGATAAATAATTGAATCCCCTAAAATAGGAGCAATATTACCTGCCCCCAGCGTATGCCCTACATGATAATAATCCATGCCATCACCATTATCAACGTGGTATTTTTCTCCTTTGTAACGGGTATTTATCACCAATTTGTCAGTGCGTTTAACCCAAACGTCCAAACCATAGGCATCGCCCTTTGTATTTTCAATGGCCTTTCCGTAGGTTCTGAAAGCAATTTTATCATTTTCCCAAGCAAAATCATCCAATCTTTCGGGTACAAAGCGAGCGTAAGTTTTAGGCTCAATCAGCGATGGTTTTCCGTTTTCAATATTCAATTGAACCGCTCCGTTTTCTTTTACTGATACTTGAACCAAAAGATTTTGAATTAACTTTTCTCCTTTATATTCTAACTGAAAAGGCACTTCTTTTTTTGAGATTTTATTAATCACCTTGAAATTTGTATTATCTAATTTGGGGTATTTTGCTAAAATATCTTTCCAATTAATTGACACAACGGCATCTTTAAATTCCAGATTTGAGGAATTATTGATAGTTATCATTTGCCCGAAAATTGATAGTTTTAAGGAAAAAATTAAAAGGAATAGGATTGTTTTTTTCATTTTTTTTGGAATTATTTTTTAATATTTTGTACTCTTTCATACATCCAATCGGTAATATCTTGCAAGGCAATCGGGGAATTTTCCTTATTGATAGGCGGATGTCCAGCTTTATCAAATAACCTTAATCCTGTCGGAATTCCTAATGATAATGCTCGTTCGTATAGAATTTTACTACCATAAGCAAAGCCATGATAATTATACGAATCATCGAATGGGACGGTTAAATCACCGGTGCCGTGAATATTGAAAAGTGGTACATCACCTTTATTTATCCATTTATAATCAATCATAGCTCCCCAACAATTAATAACGCCATGTACTTTTGAAGAATAGCCAGCGTTGCCACTTGTTCCTTCCAATGTTCCCAATTTTTTAGTGTCATATTTTGAAGGAACCTCATTTTGATCGAGATATGCCATTTGTAAAACCGTCATGCCGCCCGCAGAACCGCCAATTACATAGATTTTAGAAGTATCAATTCCGTACTGTTCCGCATTTTTTCGGAAGAATCGGACAGCTGCTTTTGCATCTTGTACTGCCCGATACATGGCTTCAAAATAGGTAGTATCAGTTCGTGGTTTTGCCACACCCAAACGGTAATGAATTGAGCAAGTTACGTATCCTTTTTTCGCCAAGGCTTTGCCAACAGTAACCTGGAATCCGCCTGATTTATTACCCCCTACAAATCCACCTCCATGCACCCCAATGAGTAATGGGCGTTTTTTTGAGGTATCACCGTTGGGCGTAAAAATATCTAAGGTTAGCTTTTCTAATTCATTGTTTAGATTCAAGGCTTCACCAAATTGAATGTCTTTTAGCGTGTCAATTTTACTGAAAATATCAGATTTGTAACGTATTTCGTTCTGGGCAAATGATGATAGTGTACAGCAAAATAGCAATACAAAAAGCTCTATTTTTTGAAATTTCATGTATTTTTAAGGGTTATTAACTTGTTATTTAAGTCCATTTAACTTCTCGAAAGTAGAAAAAACTTTCGGGAAGTTCACTGCTCATTAATTTTAGAGAAAAAGCTGAAAGCTATTTACCTAACTATATATCTATATATCTATTTTATAATTTAATTAACTGATTATCAATGTTTTAACTCAATATTTTTATCAATATTAACCATCTCTTTATTTCCAGTAAAATCAAGATAAGCCGCCCCTGGTTTATCATTTGTACTGGTAATTTTCACTTTTTTATATGTTAAATTTTTACCTTCGCCCATGTAAACAGATTGCAAATTGTCCTTCTCATTAAAAGTCAAAATGGCATAACGTCCCTTAAATGAAATACCCATCTTGTTATCTTCAAAAATGGCATCTGGGTCTTCTAAAATTAAAGCATATTGTGTGATATTTTTACCCTCAACCAAACTCTTGATTTTCAGTCCTTTGAATTGATTATTTTGAATAATATCCTCGACAGATTGCACGCTACCGTTATTTTCTTTTCCTTCAAAAGGCTCATAAACAACCGCAAAAGGTCTCGACCATGCTTCTCCTTTCTGACGAATCACAAGTGTTGGAACTTCGTGGCCACTGTACGGTTTTGGGGCATCCGTTGACACAAGTGATTTTACTTTTGTATATTCTCTATTGTCATTTCCAGTAACAAATAGCTTCATTTTCACGGGCAT
>JANPIG010000362.1:0-3709 GCA_031424875.1 Cytophagales bacterium | reverse complement strand
CGGAAATAAAAACTACATCGGGTTTATTGAATGAAGCAACACTGCCTGATTTGAGAGGAAAACTAAAAAATGAAAAGAAATTACCTTCCGCATAAGCAATTTTTTTTTCTCGGAAAGAGATATTTTTTGCTTCATTTTTGCCAATTCCACTCGCTACACCATCAGCAACACGACAAAATTCTTTAATTTCGGGAAAACGTTCTTTTGCTTTTGTAGCCCAGCCAGGTTCAATCTGAGCCCACGTTTCACCTTTCGCATTTTCATTGAGTAAGCGATAAATATTGGGTAAATTGGCATGAAACTGATTGACACTTTTCTCAAAACTGATGTACTCTAAAATGAGTAAAAACGCCGAAATTCCCAACGCCAAACCAGCGATGTTGATGAAAGAATAGACCTTATTTCTAAGAAGATTTCTGAATGCTATTTTGAGATAGTTCTGTATCATGGCATTGGGGATTTTGTAGAGACAAGGTAATGCCTTGTCTCTATAACGATGGTAGGAAACGTTCTACCATTATTTTATCCAATGTTATGCCGTAAATATAAATAACTGATTATCAGGAGCTTAAAATACAACTCAAGATTTTATAGTGTCCGTTTTTGATACAGTTTTGTTCGATTATGAACGGGTTTAATAAAAATTACTCAAACTGAAAAGCATAATATACCGCTTGTCCTTTGCCCGTATTGGTGATATTATGAAAGATATTAGAAGGAAGAAAAAATAAATCGCCTGCCGTGCCATCATACAACGAATCACCAATTTGCTCTTTGGCATCTCCTTGTACCATCAAAATAATTTCTTCGGCAAAATGTTTGTGGAGTTCATGGCTTTTCAATCCTTCGTTGAGGGTCGTTACGTGCATTTCGAGGCGTTTACACATAGCAGTTGGGCGATTGAAAAAATCTCTTCTACCCCCTTTGTCGTGGGCTTTGAAGGCAATATCATTATAGTCAATCATCATCGAACCACCCGCTGAAGTTGCCCTTACCCTATCTTGTGGTGCTTTTGAGCGATAAATAAATACGTAATAACTGGCAGGATTACTGTCTAAATTATTAATCATTTGTTCATCGCCAGGCATGATGAGCAATACGCTACCCGCACCCAAAACCTTACTTTTGCCATTAATCGTTACCGACAATTTTCCTTTTTCTATAATAATCAACTCTTCATCCGACTTTTGTGTATGAGCTGGACGCAAAGAATGCCCAGCCTTCAAGGTAGAATGATGCACCCGAAAATTTTCAAAATGTGCGGTACTTCCTGCTTTGACAATGGGCGTATAAATACGATTGCTATCAACCGTTTGGGGCATATTTTTAAACACATAAACTTTCCCCGCAACGCTATCTTGTTGGGCGAAAAGGTTTGTTGAAAATAGTAGGAAAAGTAATGGGAGGAGGATTTTCATGGGTTATGGAGTTAATGGGCTTGCTTTTCAAAAATTAGACTCATACATTTATCATAAAAAACAAAATGCTAAAAAAACTACTTTCCCCAACCCTCCAAACCCCACAAACCGATTACGGTTTATTGATTTTACGAATCGGTATTTCATTTTTTATGGCTCGGCATGGCTATGATAAATTGCAAAGTTTGTTGGCGGGTTCAACAGATTTTCCTGACCCGTTGCACATAGGAGGACAATTGTCTTTGGCATTAACGGTTTTGGCAGAATTTTTCTGTTCTATCCTTTTGGCTTTGGGGCTTTTCACCCGCTTCGCCCTCATTCCTTTGATAATTTGTATGGTGGTGATTGTGTTTGTAGTAAGTGCCAAAGAATCTCTGGATGATAAAGAACATGCTCTGCTTTTCTTAGTGGCGTATATTGCCTTGTTCTGTACGGGTGCGGGAAAGTTTTCGGTGGATGAGAAATTGTTTAAGGAATAGAAACGTTGTTAAAATTTTTGTAAATTGCTTAAAAATTAAGAGAAACATGCAAGCATCTATGACAACACTTTTTCAAGAAGTCGAACGGTTGGATAATCGCTCGCTTGATACCTTTATCGCTAATATTGTCTCGCTTCGGGCAAGGAGAAGTACGCCAGATAAGCAGAAACAAGAAGCCTTTTTGCTCGAAAAAATCAATAAAAGTTTATCTCTCAAAGACACCTTGCGTTTCAAATTGCTCAACCAGAAGCATTCAGAAGGCAATATTATCGAGCAAGAATATGCGGAATTATGTGTTTTAGTCGAAAAAATTGAAAAGTTAAATGTAAGTCGGCTCAAATATATGGCGGTACTTGCCCAAATTCGTAATATATCGGTAAGAGAACTGATGAATCAATTACTTCGATGATTGGCAAAACCGCTGTTGGTCGTGTTACTATTGCTGCCATTCAATTAAATCGCCGCCCATTAAAAATCTTTGAAGAGCGTTAATAGCCATAGGAGAACATCCCCCTGATTGATTCACTAATCTCATAAAAAAAGCCAACTTTACCTAAAATAAGGAAAATTGGCTTTTATATTTCATTGAGTTTTTTATTTAAAATCCGTATGCCACCAATCTACAACCCCCTCTTACGCCCCTGATAATCAACTACTTGCACAGATTTAACATTCGGTGAAAGCAAAATACTTCTGGATGATTGTGATAAGAAAGACGTACCGTAGCCAATTTCTGTTCTGCGTTTTTTACCATTATTCAATAGTTCAATCACAACGGCATCATTGGTTTGCAAGGCTTTGGTTTGTAGGGATTTATTCACTTGAAAAACCTTCAAATCAGCCCTGTTCTGACTCGCCATGATGATGGGTTTTCCCACAGGATTCGTTACTCTGACTAAAGCTTTAGCATCACCGCCTATGCAGAAAGCGGTTTGCGGAAGCATTTGTGATTTAAAATTTCCATTGCCATCTCCTTTCAGCATTAAGCCGTTGAAAGCATCAAAACGACCCACCGAAACTTCGTTGCCAAAATCATTGCCCACCATCAATATATCAAGGTTTCCATCGGCATCAAAATCTTCTACCAACATCCCGAAAATGGGGGCAGTTTGGGCCTGCATGGGTAGCGGAATAGTTTTGAATTCTCCTTCTCCTAAATTTTCTATATAACTGGTTTTCAAATAATTAGCTTTTATAATAAGAGCATCTTTCAAATCATCTTTCGACAAAACATCATTGATTCCACCATCTGCAAATTTTTTGTAATTATCAAATTTCTTACGTATCGTGTTCATCTGCTTTGCCAAATCATCCCGCCCGTGGAAGGTAACTTCTTTACGATTTCCTTTAACATCTTTATAAAAAACCGTTGGAATGGCATCATAAATTCCATCGTTATTAAAGTCTTTGGCATACACACTCACAGGGTATTCATCCGAGGCTTGATTCAAAGTATTCAAGCCCAAATTCCCTGCGATATAATCCATGTCGCCATCATTATCAAAATCTCCTGCGGTAAGGCTATTCCAGAAACCTATTTTATCGTTAATTCCTTTATTATTAGTCTTTTCTAAATTTTTTCCTTGATTATTTTTCAAAATTATTAAGGGCATCCATTCGCCTGCCAACATCAAATCTTGCCAGCCGTCGTTGTCATAATCCGTCCAAAGAGCATCGCAAACCAAGCCAATATTTTTCAAATCTGGGGCAAATTGAGCAGTAACGTCTTTAAACATTCCTTTCTCATTTCTCAATACATAACTACTCACAGGTTTTGGATAAGCGTTTGCTTCCATGCGTCCCCCCACGAAG
>JANPIG010000361.1:0-2595 GCA_031424875.1 Cytophagales bacterium | reverse complement strand
TTCCACTTGGTTACGGGCATCGACATTCCGATAATATCACACTCCTGAAAAGCATCCGTTCCCAAGAGATTCGCCTTCACCTGTCCGACTAAACAAACCATCGGCGTTGAGTCCAAGAGGGCATCAGCAATGGGAGTCATCAAATTGGTAGCTCCCGGTCCAGACGTAACCATCGCAACTCCCGCCCGACCCGTCATCCGAGCGTAACCTTGGGCAGCGTGTCCAGCACCTTGTTCGTGGCGAACCAAAATGTGCTTGATTCTATCCTGATAGTCGTAAAGGGCATCATAAGTAGGCATAATTGCCCCACCAGGATACCCGAAAATAGTTTTTACATTATTCTCTACTAAACATTGCATGATAGCCTGAGCACCCGATAAGAACTTTTGGGGTTCAACGGTAGTGATTTGCTCAGTCATGGTTTCAGTATTTTCCATTAGTAATATTATTTTTATTGAATAAATGTCTGTTGTGGTTTTTGTACTTTTATGATGTCACAATTTGTGACATCAATTTTAAAGCGTTTCAGGATATATTTTTATACGATATTAAAATATTTGATATGATTATTTCAAGAACTATTTATCTCGGGAATTCAATTTAATATCCGATAGCAAAAAGAAAAACTCTTCGTATTATAGCTTTCACAAGATAGTTTATTGGGAACATCTGCCCTTATAAAAGATGAAAGCTAACGATTGTCTTTGGCTAATAAATAATCTCTAAGTTTTTTAATAAAATTATAAAAATCACTTTCAGAGTCAAATGAAAGCCCACCGTAGCTGTAGCTATTATTAATATGGTCAATCAAAATATATTCTTGATTTTCTATTAAATTTTCAATTTCGATTATTATTTCTTTTCTTCTTTCATTCAAAATACTTTTACTGTATGTAGCCCATATTTGTTCGTCAGATTCAAAATCATCCCAAACTGTTTGATAATAATATCCTTTGATGAAATTATCTAATTCGTTTCGTTTCATAATCATCTTTTAATTTTCATCCGTAGCAATTGTCTTATTCGTTAATATAAAGTAGTATAGCGGAAGAATTACTTTTCGATACCAACCACAGAAAAGGGTACTTCACAACTCCAAAGCCCTAACAATCACCACTTTATTATCTTTTGAAATCACAATATTTTCGTCTAATTTCTTACTCCGCTCAATAATTCGTTGGATGGCTAAGTTGATTCCGAAGGTGAATTTTTCACGAAGTTCTTCGTAGCGTTTATTTTCGGGTTTTACTGATAATTTCCCAGCTATATTTTTCATAAATATTGATATTTTCAGTTGAATTTCAATCTAAACTGTCTTTTTCTAAATTTTCAATATCGTTCAAATCTCTGGGGCGACCAACAGCTTTTTTTACTGAAATCAAATCATCATAGTGAATCAAAGGAATATTCAAATTCTCATCAACTTGATAATTCACTCTTTTTTCATAAGCCTCTTCAAAAATCAGCCTTTTTACACTTGTCAAAACATCAATTGCCACAGGAGGTCTTCCAAAGGTAAATACATCATAAATAGGATTTCTTAGAAAATTATCAATAGTCATGTCAAAAATAGGCATTCCAAAATCTGAAAATGCTTTGACAATTTTACCATAATTTTCTTCCGTTTTTTCAACCCATAAATCCATTCACCCGTGGTTCGATAATATCCATGAAGTATTACCGAATAGCCTCCAATGAGTAAATATTTAACGTCATGTTTATTGAAGGCTTGCAAGAAATCTTGAAAGTCATCATTGAAAATATTGCTCATACGTTCTTTCGTGCCTTAAAAATAGTTTTGTCCATCTTGGGTGGACAATTAATATCAAAATTATAAGCGACACTATTTAGATAAAAAGCGGCTTTTAATCTTGCTTCCATAGTCTGTGAAGCCCAAAATTTACGGTTATCACCACTCTCTTGATGGCTTCCCATTTTGAAATATGTTCTATCTAATTTCATAATATTTTATCTTACAAATCCGTAACACAACCCAAACTCGCACTACTCACATTTTTGATATATTTACGCAAAACTCCTTTCGTAAATTCTGATTCTATGGGCTTCCAGAGTTTACGTCTTTCGGCTAATTCTTCATCTGAAACGTGCAATTGAAGGATATTATTCACGGTATCAATCGTAATAAGATCGCCGTCTTTCACCAAACCGATGTTTCCACCCGCCTGTGCTTCGGGAGAAACGTGTCCGACCACAAAGCCGTGCGTACCACCCGAGAAACGTCCATCTGTAATCATGGCCACTTTATTACCCAAGCCAGCACCCATAATTGCCGAAGTCGGTTTTAACATTTCGGGCATTCCAGGTCCACCTTTTGGTCCTTCGTTTCTGATAACTACTACCTGTCCTTCTTTGATTTCGCCTTTTGCCAAAAACTCAATTACTTCCTCCTCACGCTCGCAAACTTTGGCAACGCCCTCAAATTTTTCTCCTTCTTTACCCGTAATTTTCGCTACTGCTCCCTCAGTTGCCAAATTGCCATAAAGTATTTGCAAATGTCCCGTTGGTTTGATAGGGTTTTCGATAGGAAAAATGATTTTTTGTGCCTCAAAGTCCAAATTTGGTACATCCGCCAAG
>JANPIG010000360.1:0-5202 GCA_031424875.1 Cytophagales bacterium | reverse complement strand
ACTGGTCATCTTCTCAGGATCGAAGGTTCTTTTGAGGATATTGATTTCAAAGTGACTGCTGTCAAGCGTTTGCAAAAAGGGCTTTGCATAATATCCAAATATATAATAGGGCTGTTTCCGGGATCTAACCAGGGCTGGAAGATATGCGTCTCTGAAATCCCCGTCATCAAAAATTTGTTTGTAACAGGCATACATGAAGTCGGATTTGCGATAATAGTCCTGGTTTTCATATAGTACAAAGGTCGAGGCGTCCTTAATGATTTCTCCGCCAAAACCAGTGCCCATAATATCAGGTTTCAGCTTCCAAGATGTCTGAGGTTTTGGGTTTTGGGATTAATGTGTATCGTCAGTACGAAAGTGGCGAAGTACCCAACCAATCCAATGCCCGATTGATTCAATTAGCCAAAGACCCCGCAGAATTCCGTAAGTTGGTGCTGTTGAGTAATGCCTTTAATGAGAAGGAACAGGAGAAGATTTTGAAGCGGGTTGAGGGGTTGATTCAAGAGGAGAAAAGCTATTTTTCTCAACTTATTATTAATGATTATCTACTTTGTAATGACACAGAACCTTCCTCTAAAAATGGTTATGTATTGCCAAATTTAGAGAAAATACAAAACGTAATTATTTATTTAGTAGAACACATTGTACCGTGGAAAACGGGGCTTAATAAATTACTTTTTTACACCGATTTTGCCCACTATCGTAATTACGGAAAGTCCATTATGGGTTTACAGTATCGTGCAATTCCTTTGGGAACTGTGCCAAGTAATTATGACCGAATATTGGCAAATGTTGTGGAAAAGGAACTTGTGCAAGTAGAATACGTCCCATTTAGTAATGGAAATGTGGGGGAAAACTATAAACCTAACCCTTTGCATCCATTTGATGAAAGTTTGTTTTCTGAACAGGAATTGAAGACTTTACAGAGCGTTGTACTTAATTTTAAAGGCAAAACTACTGCCCAAATTGTAAAGCAGAATCACCAAGAAAAGGCTTGGATTGATAATCATGAGCAAAGAGGGGTAGTTGATTATGGGTATGCGTTTGGGTTGAGGTGGGTATAAGATTTACAATTAAAAAATAAAAACATGCTTAAATTATTTGACGATAAAGAACGCATTAATATGGAATATGCTAAGAATCATCACAATACTTACATCTTTTATGATGAAAGTAATTTGAGAGAAATGTCTGGTGTTAGAAATATTCTGAACGAATGGTTCGATAACTATCCAAGTTCAGAACAAGCAGAACTAAAAAGACGATTTAAGACTGAATTTGATTCCGCCTTTTATGAGTTATTTCTGCATGAACTTTTTTTGAAACAAGAGTTTAAATTACAAATTCATCCGATTTTACCAGACACTACAAAAAGACCAGATTTTTTAGTGTCAAAGGGAGATTTTGAATTTTATTTAGAAGCAAAAGTTACTACTGATGTATCGAATGAAGAACAGTCAAAAAAAAATAAGTGTAACACAGTATATGACGAGTTAAATAAAATTAATTCTCCCAACTTTTGGCTTATGCCCGAAGAAGAAATCATTTTTAAATCAAATCGTCAACCAAGTCTGAAAAAAGCAATTAAATACATTGAAAAGCAACTTGAACTATTTGATGTGGATGAAGTAACAAGAGCATTTGAGAGTTCTAATTATCTTGTTCTTCCAAAAGTAATGTATGAGGATAATGACTTAAAAATTATTTTTTTTATTGCTCCAAAACCTCCTATTAAAAGAAATGAATTAAATGTTCGCCCTATTGCATCAAAACCCATTTTTTCATTTATCGGTGGTTCAGAAGAATCTATTAAATCAGCAATTAAAGAGAAAATTTCAAGGTATGGGAATGTTAATAAACCTTACATTATCGCCATAAATTCATTAAGCCTGAGAGAAACTGATAATCACGACGTGTATAATGCTTTATTTGGATTTGGAAATCTACCAATTGATCAAAGCATCAATAAAAAAGCTACAAAAGAAAATGATGGAATATTTATTGGTTTTAATGGGTGGCAAAATACACGAGTAAGTGCTGTTTTGATTACAAAAGTGTTTACTTCAAATCTCAATAATGCTGAACACTGGTTAGTAAAGCACCCAATGGCAAAAAATGAATTAGATTTGGAAAAACTTGATTTGAGTTTCATTACTTTGGATGAAGATAGAACAGTTGATAATAGTCAGAAACAAATAAAAGATATATTTGATGTTACGGATGATTATTTAAATTCGTAAATTATATTTTTAAGAATATCGCATTTATCCGCTCATTTACCTCTAAGTCGTGACATAATTATTAATTCAATTCAAATTTTACCAGTCAAAATAGTTTCAAATTACTAAAAAGCCGTTTCAACCAATCTGAAACGGCTTTTTTACGCCATAATCATATAATCAACCTCCCCTAATCTGCGGAATCCACCCATTTTATCCCACATTCCGCAGATTAAGTTTTGATAATCTGCGGAATGTATGTATTTTTACCTACATTCCGCAGATTAAGTAAAAAAATATGATAGGTCGTAAAAAAGAATTAGAGATTTTGGCAAATGCTTACGCCTCAAAAAAGGCAGAATTAATTGCCGTTTTTGGGAGAAGACGAGTAGGAAAAACCTATTTAGTCGGGTCGTTTTTTGAAGGAAAAATAGACTTTGAACTCACAGGTTTGAAAGACGGCACAAAACAACAGCAATTAAGAAATTTTGCGTACAGCCTAAAAGATGTTCAAAAATTAGAGGCTTTACCTCCTCCTCCCATTGACTGGTTAGAGGCTTTTCATCAATTGAAAACGCATCTTGAAACGTTAGGCAATACTGAAAAAAGAAAGGTTGTTTTTATAGATGAATTGCCTTGGATGGCAAGTGGAAAGTCTGATTTCCTTACTGGTTTTAGTTATTTTTGGAATAGTTATGCCGTCAAAGCCAATATCGTTGTAGTGATTTGTGGGTCGGCAACGGCTTGGATGATTCAAAAAATTATTAATGACAAAGGAGGTTTGCACAACCGTGTTACCCGCCGTATTCACCTCCAAGCCTTCACATTAGCTGAAACAGAAGCCTATTTTCAAGAAAAACACATCGCCTTTGACCGCTACCAATTACTGTTGCTTTATATGACCATGGGCGGAATTCCACATTATTTAGACCAAGTGGAAGGTGGCAAAAGTGCCATTCAAAACATTGACGATATTTGTTTTCAACCACAAGGTTTATTAAGAACAGAGTTTGACAATCTTTACAGTGCTTTATTCTCAAATTCTGACCGCTACGAATCCATCGTTTCTGCCCTTTCATCCACTTGGAAAGGCATGAGTAGAGCGGAAATAATTACCAAAACAAAAATATCAGACGGTGGAGGTTTAACGATGATGTTACAGGAATTAGAGCAATCGGGGTTTATCTCTTCCTATATTCCTTTTGGTAAAAAGAAAAAAGATACCCTTTTTCGTCTAACGGATTGTTACTCACTATTTTATCTAAAATTTATTAAAGATATTCCCCTCAAAGAAACCATCTCATGGCAATCGTTGAGCAAAACCCAAACGTGGATAACATGGAGTGGATATGCTTTTGAAAATATCTGTTTTCATCACATTGATAACATAAAAGCCGCCTTGGGCATTGCGGGCGTACATACCAATCAGTACAGCTTTTTGGCAAAAACAACCGATGAAATTGAAGGCACGCAAATAGACCTTTTGATAGACCGACAAGATAGTGTTATATCCTTGTGTGAAGTAAAATTTTATAACGATGAATTGGTTTTAACAAAAGAAGATGCTGATAATTTGCGTAGAAAAAAGAGTATTTTTAGGCACGTAACAAGTACAAAAAAGCAAATTTTTATCGTTTTGATAACCACTTTTGGCTTGATAAAAAATAAGCACAGTTTGGGATTAGTGGATAATGTGTTGGATATGAATGCTTTGTTTTAAACCTAAAAAAATATAAAACAAAAAGCCCATCTCATGACGCTTTACTCAAATAAGATGGGTAATTTACTTCCAAAATGTGTCCCAAAGATGTTTACGCCCTTTAGCAGTTGCTAATAATTTGAAAAGTATCAAAACAACAGGTAATTTTGGAGGTTCAATTTTATAAATGATATTTGTTGTCATAATTTTTAAGATTTAATTGAGCAATATGGCTAATATTTACAAAGTTCCACTTTTCATTTTATTCAAAGTCATTTCCAAATTACTCACATTTTCATTACGACTTTTCATTATTTCAATGGCTTTTGTTTGGGTCTGAACAGCTTCATCTTTCTTACCTAAGCGATATAATAAGCTTGCATAAGTATCCATATAATAAGGATTTTGTTTACGGCTTTCATCGGGAGCCAATGCTTCATTTATCTCAATTGACCTTTTTGACCATTTTAAGGCTTTAGCTAACTTCTCTAAATCACTCGAAAATGAGAAAACGCCATACGCAGCATTATTTAACTCTTCACCATATCTAACATAAAAGGGGGAGTATGAAAAAGACATAATAGGGCTTCCACTTTGTTCCTTACGCTTTTGTTCAAACATAGCATTCCGTTCTCTATCACTCCTTCTTTTTAACGAATCAACAGGCTGATTCATTAAATTATAATTGATAAAGCTTTCAGCAGTTTGTAAAAAGTTGACTGTGTCTTTAATTTCTTTATAAAAATTTATTAAAAATGACTGTCCATAAAAGGTACCTTTCTCCCAATTGTTATCATAAGTCCTTGAAATAAAACCACTTAATTGCATGGCTAAATTTCTATCTCTATTTTTTATGGCAATTTTATTAGTTGAGGAAATCACTTTATTATTAATCTTTACCCGTTCTTGGAAAGGGTGAGCAAAGAAAATACTGTCTATGGTTTTATTGGGGAACAAAGCATAAAGAATTTTTCTGCCTTTACTTTCCAAAGGCATTCCTTGTTCTATGATTAATTTGACATTTTGGGGGGTTGATAATTCTTTAATGGTCTGTGAATCAATAAATTCCTCTACTAAATCATACGTATCAAAATCGGCCATATTTTTCTCTTCTATCATCATTCTCAAAAGTTTACTATTTCTTTCACCTTTTTGATATTGAGCAGTAAGGTTTTTTAAAACATCATTTTTTGAAAGCGTGATGGCTCTGTCCGCATACCCTAAGTATGCCATTGAATTTGAAGTTGTTGAAGTAATATTTAACAGTAAATAGCCATCAGCGTC
>JANPIG010000359.1:0-2226 GCA_031424875.1 Cytophagales bacterium | reverse complement strand
GCCCAAAAACCGATTTGCCAAACGATTTCCTTGTTTACCAAATAGAAAAAAGTAAGCCAAAAATAAAGCTTGAATGATGCCTAAAAACATCAAACAAGCAAAAAAATCTATTTTGGGTGAGTAAGATACGGGCATTATTTTTCGTTAAATTTTATCAAAAATAAGTAATTTGATTGAAAACGTAAGGCTTCGTTCAAAACGAAGCCTTACGTAAAATACCTACAAAATTTTATAAATCTACTTTACATTATACTTCTCAGCATATTTACGGTAAAGTCTTTTTTGTTTATCATCCAGATCAACTTTACGCCCCTGTATAAAAGCGTGTTCCACTTTAGCAGTACGCATATCAAGCACATCACCCGCTGAGACAATTAAAGTTGCGTGCTTGCCAACTTCCAAAGTCCCAACCATTTTGTCGATACCTAAAATTTTAGCATTATTTGCCGTAATAAGTTTCAAAGCATCTTCTTTATCCATACCATGCCCTGCTACTGTTCCCGCTAAGAAAGGCAAATTACGAGTTCTCCAATCTAAACCAATATACGCCAAACCCACTAATACACCCTTTTGAGCTAATAATTGAGGTAATTTGTAAGCAATATCTGTATCGTCGTCGGCACTGTTTGGCAAACGGTGCGTAGTGCTAACAATAACAGGAACATTATTTTCCTTTAAAAAATCTGCTGCCATCAAAGACTCTTCACCACTAATAATTACAATCTTTTTCACACCTTTAGACTTTGCAAATTGTACGGCTTCAATGATTTCTTTTCCATAATCAGCATTGATGTAAAGGTTTTTTGAACCATCGAAAAGGCCTTTCATAGCCTCCATTTTAACATTTGTTGTGGTCGGATTTTTAATTTGTGAATAGGCAAGGGCATCATTGAAAACTTTCTCAATGTCTCTAATTTGCTCATCGTGCTTGTCATTTTTCTTAGTACTCACCGTAAAAGTTGACAGGTCAAAATCACGTTTGAAATATCCTACCCAATTTAAGTGAATTCCATCATCTTTTTTCAACACAGCATCTTCCCAATTCCAACCGTCTAATTGCATTACTGAAGACATACCTGCCACAATATCCCCCTGTGGTGTGGCTTGGGTAATTAAAATTCCATTGCTTCTAACCGTTGGAATGACTTCGGAATCTGTATTGTAAGCAATCAATGCTCTTACGTGAGGATTAATTCCACCCACTTCTGCTTGGTCATTAGTGGCTCTTACAGCTGAAATTTCGATGAGTCCCAAGCTGTTAGCAGGAGATATCAAGCCAGGGTAAATACTTTTTCCGGTTACATCAATCGTCTCGGTAGCTGTTTTATCGTAAGCAGTTTCAGCTGCACCAACAGCCGTGATAACTCCTTTATTGAAAACAATCACACCGTTAGGAATTACTTGGCCATTAGCGGTATGAATTGTTGCACCCGTGAGGGCAATGGCTTTGGTCTGTGGGCTGCCAGCCGCTTGATTTTGAGCAAAAATTGTATTCGTAAATAATTGGAATACAAGGAGATATATGTATTTTATGTTTTTCATTTTTATATTTTTTTTAGCCACCAAGGCACTAAGAATCAAAGAAAAAGAATTATATAGATATAAAATTTGTGTCTTAGTGTCTTGGTAGCAAAGTTCCTTAATTAATCATTATGTGAAGCGTGTGTTTCTTCTGAATAAATATCACCTTCCGAATTACAGTGCATTTGTCTTGGCTTTTTCATTTCAGGTTTTATAGTAGGAGCCCCACTTGCTTTGGAAGCTAACATTTTCTGTATTAAGCGATTGCGTTCAGCAGCAATTTTGGTACGAAGCATTTTGTCTTTTTCCAGTTCAAAATACGTTGCTCCGTCAATAATTACTCGCTCGGGTTTGGCATAAACTGATAAGGGGTTATTATTCCAAAGGACCACATCAGCGTCTTTTCCTACTTTGATACTTCCCAAACGGTTATCTAAATGCATCATTTTAGCAGGATTTAGTGTTACCATTTTCCAAGCTTCTTCCTCAGTCATACCACCATACATGACAGTTTTAGCAGCTTCTTGATTTAAACGACGAGCCATTTCTGCATCATCAGAATTGATAGAAGTGTTCACTCCCACCTTGGTCATTAAAGCAGCATTGAATGGTATTGCCTCTTTAACCTCCATTTTATAAGCCCACCAATCTGAAAAAGTTGAAGCACTTACTCCATGTGCTTTCATTTTATCTGCCACTTTGTAG
>JANPIG010000358.1:0-17956 GCA_031424875.1 Cytophagales bacterium | reverse complement strand
AAAAATAACTATTAACTAATCAACAACCAACCACTTATTATTGTTCCAAAATTGGAGCGGGAGACGAGGCTCGAACTCGCCACCTATAGCTTGGAAGGCTATCGCTCTACCAAATGAGCTACTCCCGCTTGTCAGTGAACAATTATCAATTAACAATTATCAGAACAAAGATAATCAATATTTTTTATAACGGATAATTGGTTATTGTTAATTGTTTGGTGGGGGCGGATGGATTCGAACCACCGAAGGAATACTCCAGCAGAGTTACAGTCTGCCCCATTTGGCCACTCTGGTACACCCCCATTTTCTTTTCTTGTAACGCTCTCGTTTAGCGTTTCGGTGAAAGAGTGTGCAAAGGTAAGCGTATTTTTTATTATGTCAAAGGTTGTACCAAAAAAAAATAAAAAAAAAGGAAAAAAGAGTAAAATGAAGAATGGAGATGGGAGAAAATGAAGAAACTCTGCTGGTTTCAATCCTTTCTTCCGTCTCCATTTCTTATTTCCTCTTCGTAACTACAATCTAATTCCAAAACTAATTCCTCCTACTTTTGGTCCTCTGCCATCTTGAAACATATTGTTTAAATCATAATTTACAAAAAGGTCGGGAAAGTTTTTCAAGCCTAATTCAAAGGCTAAACCGTAGCGTAAGTTGTTTAAAAAGAAGCTACTATGATTCCACTCTTTTTTACCACTGTCATCTTCTTTGGTTTTTGTGTAGCTATCTAAACGGTAGCCTATATATCCACCTGCTGCTATGTATGTAATTGTGCTACTCTTCTTAAAGGCTACATACGGCATCACTGGAAGGTTGATATTGGCAACTATTAATTTATTCCGACAAAGAGGTACTACACTACCTTGAGCATCAGCATAATTCCTAAATGCAATTTCGTTTGGATTTTTTATGAGGTAATTATCATTTTCAAACATAAAGTTATACCACGATACTTCTAATCCGTAGCTAATTTTAAAGGCAGCATTTGTGCCTTTGCTAATGGTTCCACTGCGTGTCCAACCAAAGCCAATATATCTTGAACCAAAGGGACTTAGCTCAAAATCTTTGGCATTATAACCTCCACTGATACTACTTGTATTAGAGAAAGCATTGAAACCAAAATAAACATTGAACCCTGAACGGCTACTAAATTCTCGGTCTCTACGATTTCTCTTTGCAGTATCTCCAATCATAATATTGGTTTCTTTTCCACCCTCATTAACATACACGCCATTCCACCCTACTCTTACTTCGTCTTTGCCATCTTTTACTACTACACCCCCCAATCCTACGCTTACTTCTTTTTCTTTGCCGTTTCTGCGTTCAGGATTTCCGTTATCGTTGATGGTTCTATTTTCGCCTTTGGTATTGGTATTAATAACTACTTTGATTGTTTTATCATTTTGAGTAATAACCAAAAGGGTATCTTTATTCAAATCTGAATTTACAATTCGGCGGATTCCTCTCCAAGTATCATCATCAAGAGTCATCCCACTTTTTTGGAACAAGTCTTGAATATTTTCTTTGAGGGTTCGGTTATTTTGCTGATTGAGAAGCGTTTGATTCCGTTTGTCAATACTAATAATGGTCGAATCGGTCTCGTTCATGTTGGCATTTGCCTGAAATTCGATGGCGATAATTAACGCTAAGGCAGCGATAATTGAAAAACTAAATCTTTTTAGCATTTTCATGGTGATTAATGTATTCATGGTTCCTAATTTTTAAAATGTTTAGAGTTTCTTTTTTGAAACTTTTGATTTATATATTGAAGATGATGAGTGTATTAATAAGGTTGCATCTATTTAGAATAATTTATAAAATACTGATTATCAATTATTTATGTTATTCTTACTTATCATTACTTTCTCCTCTGGTCAGCGCATTTTCAATTTTTGCATCAGCACGAGCCAATACTTTTTGTGGTTTTAATCCTACTTCACCCCAATTTACATTTTCACCATTTTTAGCCCTTTTTAGTTGTTCCCAAATTTTGCCAACTCGACTTTGTTTTTTTTCAGGTTCTACGTTTTGAGCAACTGTTTCAACTTTTGTATCCACAAAATTCAAGACAATAGTTTCTTCTTCTTTTTTGGGTTTAGTATTTTCAAGTACTAAAACTATGGTATTTTCTTCAATTGGATTTTTAATGTCAGTTGTTTTGGTTTTTATGGTTTCTAAGGCGATGATTGGGCTATTTGAATTTTGTAAATCACTTTGCTTGCGTATAGGTAGTTTATCCAAGGGCTTAATGATAGCCACTGAAGAATTATTTGGCAATGGCGTATGCTTACTTACGTGTGGGTTTGCGGGTACATTAGTCACGGGGCTGAGATTTTTTGGCTCTAAATCATCCGTCTTGACAATTGTATTTTCTTTTGATTTTGATTGAATCAAAACCTCAGGAATTGATTTTACTTTTGGCAGGGCTTTAATTGTGGTATTAGTGGCAACAATTTGGCTTTCATTTGATGAATCATTTACTACCCAATATCCTGCTACCCCTAAAAAGAAGGCAACTGAAGCCGCAGAGGCATATTTCCACCATAATGGCAGAACTTTGCTATTCTTTTTTTCAAGTCTTGCTTGTAACTTTTCCCATGCTTCCGTGCGTGGCTGACGCTCGTAGTGTTGAAAGGATTCGTTGAATATTTTATCTATGTTTTTCATTTTCTTTTACGATTTTTAATGTGCTATTGGGCGAACACATAGATTCGCCCCAACGTTCGTCCCTACCCTATTTCAACTTTCATTAACTCATTCTGTAAAACTACTCTTGCTCTTGAGAGTTGTGATTTTGAGGTACTTTCTGTAATGCCCAATTGTTTAGCAATTTCAGCGTGTGAGTATCCTTCGATGGCATAGAGGTTGAAAACTGTTTTGTAACCTATGGGTAATTTTTCTATCAATTTCAAAAGATCTTGGGCTTCAAGGTCGGTTCTGAATTGTTCGGGTTCTGGTTCATACAAAATTTGGTCGTAGCTGGTTTCAAATTGGTATTTTTTGTTACTCCTTAAATACATCAAAGATTCATTGACCATTATCCGCCGAATCCAACCTTCAAAACTTCCCTCTAATTTAAAACTTTCTATCTTATCAAAAACTTTCACAAAGCCTTCAATCATAATTTCTTCTGCTTCAAATTCATCATGTACATACCTTAAGCATATCCCAAGCATCTTTGGAGCGTATTTTTCATAAACTCGTCGTTGGGCTTTTGGGTCGCCTTTCTGACAGGCTTTTACCAAGGCTTCTTCGCTTTGAAATAATTGTAAGAGTTTCACGATACTGTTTTGGTTTAATGTTGGCGTTGAGGTTAATTATATTCAAGATGAAATAGATGAAAGAAAGGTTGCATGGGAGTATATGATTTTTCAAATTTGTGTCATGAACTCACATCCCATCGGAATTTTTGACTCTGGCATTGGTGGCCTTACGGTTGCTCATGCGGTTACGAGTCTTTTGCCCCACGAAAATATCATTTATTTCGGAGATACCGCACATTTACCCTATGGAGATAAGTCTTCAGCGGCAATTCAGGCATATTCTATCAAGATTTGCAATGTTTTATTACAACAAAAGTGCAAAGTTATTCTGATTGCCTGTAATTCAGCATCAGCAGCAGCGTATGAGCTCGTACGTGAGTATGTGGGAAGCAAGGCGAAAGTAATCAACGTAATAGATCCTGTTGTGGAGTATTTATCATTGAACTACGCCAATAAAACCATTGGGCTAATTGGCACGAAACAAACTGTAAATTCTAATATTTATCGTAAGAAAATTGATGCTTTGGAAAAAAATATAATCTTAAAATCCTTAGCTACTCCCCTACTCGCTCCCATGATTGAGGAGGGGTTTTTTAATAATAATATTTCAGAAAGCATTATTCACGAATACCTCAAAAATGTAGAACTGCAAGGAATAGAAGCCCTAATTTTAGGTTGTACACATTATCCGCTTATCAAAACACAGATTGAAAATTATTATAAAGGGAAAGTTTCGATTTTAGATACTTCCGAAATTGTAGCTAAGTCTTTGGAGAAATATCTTACTGATACTCAATTACTTAATATGATGAACGCTCACATTAAGCACTTTTATGTATCTGATTATACAACATCTTTTGAGACCTCTACTAAGATATTTTTTGGAGAACAGATACACTTAGAGCATTATCCGCTTTGGGAGTGAAGCTTTAATTTTAAAATAAACCCTCCCAAGCGTTTTAAGGCTTGGGAGGGCTATGAAGCTAATTTCAAATTCTGATATATTTCAACAAATTTTCAACCTAAGAAAATGCCTTTCTAATTCGCTGTCTCAAAATCGTTTGCGGAGACATATTTTTCTTAGAGCTTCTCCACCATAAATATCCCACTACCAACACCAATAGATAGGGAGCAGTAAGCAAATATAAAATCCCCGTGTTTAGGTTGGAAGCAATCTGGCTTCTACCATTCGAGACTGTACTTTCTACAGTCATTCTACACATAGCACATTGTCCAAAAGTTGTGACCTGAGTCAGAGCAAATATTATCAAGGAAAAAAATATTTTTTTCATAAATTTAAACATAATATGGTGAAATCATTAGATATACTACTACACCCGTAACTGACACATATAACCACAATGGGAAAGTCCATTTCACAATTCTTTTGTGTGCTATAATTTGTCCGCTCAATGCAAAATAAACGGCCCTTAATACAAACCAAACTACTCCGATGGAAAGAATAATATGCGAAACTAACAAAAAGTAATAAATAGGTCGCAGAATGCCCTCGCCTCCATAAGTCGTAGAAGGATTTGAAACATGATATAAAATATATAAAACCAAAAACAATGACCCTTGCATAAAAGAAAGCCCCATCATTTGACGATGACCTTTGATGTTTTTGTTTTTAATAAACACATATCCTGCTATTAAAGTTAAAGAAGTTGTGGTATTTAAAAAACCAATAACATGTGGTAAAACCTTTGTCCAAGCACCTAACTCAATCTTCGTTCTTATTCCAATCAATAGTGCCACCGCCACTGGAATAGCGATTGAAAGGATATTCAATATCTTTTCGTTTTTAGTACTTTTTTCTACTGTTAATGAAATCATTTTCTTAATTTGAAGTTTCGTAAATTTTCATTAAAACTCTAATTTCTAAAATCAATCTATCTACATCTTTTTTATCCGTTCCATCATAAAAACCTCTAATATGCCCTTTTTTATCAACTAAAATTAGTTTTTCAGAATGAATAAATGTCTCATCTGGGGTTTTGACGGCTTTATCATATTCCGAAGCATCAGCTACGGGAATATAATATCCTTTTACCGCCAATGGATAAATTTGTGTTTTCGTACCTGTAAAAAAGTGCCATTTACCTGCTTGTGCATCATATTTCTTGGCATATTCTCTTAGCATTTCAGGCGTATCATGGATTGGATCAACTGAAAAAGAAGCCAATTGAACTTCATTTTCTTTTAAAAAAACATCTTGTACACGAGTGAGTTGGCTGGACATTTTGGGACATATTGATCCACAACGGGTAAAGAAGAAATCAGCTACATAAATTTTCCCTTTTAGTGAATTCCCTGAAAATGCTTCACCATTTTCATCTATCAACTTCCAATCTGGAATTGTATGAAAAACCGTATCCATTTCGGGCTGATTCCATTTCGGGTTTGGGTTTTCTCGCATCATCACATTTCCCGTAGTCGAGTCTATCCTCGGAATTAAGTAGGGCAAGTTGTAATGATTTTCCCCAAAGCCTTTGAGGTATAAAAAAATTAAAGCTGGAACAACTAATGCAACGATTAGGATTCCAGCTTTGATAGTTTTTTGAGACATATTCTTATTCAGTGATTGGTGATTAGTCAGAAACATAAATCACTTTTTCTAAAATCATCTATAACAATTTATGAGATAACTTATTTTTTAACGTAATAGTTTGGGAAATTTCTGATAAAATTACGACATTTAAGTCAATAGTTTCCATCAACTAATTACTACCTATGAGCCCCACCTTCCAAAAGCAAAGCAACTAATAACCATGCAATGGTGATTACTGGAAATAATACCGCCCAGATTAAAGTTTTTACTTCATGCTTCAAGTGCATAAATTCTCCCACAATAAAGAATGCTTTTACGATAGTCATTGTAGCAAAAATACCAACTCTAAGACGATTGTTAGGCATTGTAAAGGCAATAGCAAATTCAATTGCCGTTAATACTAATAATATCCAAAAGGTTTTCCAAATTGCGCCTGTCTGTGCGGGTGCAATCACCTTTTCTTCTGTTTCGTTTGATTGTGCGTATGCTGCCATTTTATTCAGTTAATAATTAACAGTTTATAATTGATAGTTGAGGACGTCATATTTTTTAATACTTAGTACCTAATACTTAATGCTTTTAAATTATACTAAGTAAAAGAAGGTAAAAACAAATACCCACACTAAATCTACAAAGTGCCAGTAAAGACCTACTTTCTCCACCATTTCATAATGCCCACGACGCTCATATACACCTGTTGCGGCATTAAAGAAAATTAAAATGTTTAAAATTACACCTGAAAATACGTGTGTTCCATGAAAGCCTGTAATAAAGAAAAACAAATCTGCAAAAGCAGGAGGCCCATAAGGATTACGTACTAAATTTGCTCCCTCAATGGCTTTTCCAGCGGCATCTTTTGCTGCCAATGCCAATTCTGGACCATGAATAAAGTGCGACCATTCCCAAGCCTGAGAGCCTAAAAAAGTGAAACCTCCTACGATAGTCCATAACATCCACTTCTCAACGTCAGCACGGTCTCCACGATGTCCAGCTTCTACAGCTAAAACCATTGTAACTGAACTAAAAATCAAGATAAAAGTCATAATTCCTACGAAAATCAAAGGAGCTTCAATACCATGCAAAAAAGGCAATGCCGAAAATACTTTATCAGGAATGGGCCAGTGAGTAGTTGAAAAGAAGAATGCTTCGTTGGCACCATCGTAAGCATTGTTACTAAAACGAATCATTCCGTAAGTAACCAACAAGGCTGAAAAAGTAAAAGTATCAGAAAGTAAGAAAAACCACATCATGAGTTTTCCATAACTTGCTTTCAATGGTTCTGAACCACCCGTCCAAGTTAATTTTTCAGGAACGGCAGTAGCATGAATTGCAGACATTTTTTAACGGTTTTAATTAATAAAATTAAGTTAACAGTTTATGAGTTGATAGTTTATGAGTTCAAAGTTTATAAGTATTTCGATAATTTGACAAAACTCCTAAACTTTACACTTAAAACTTTCAACTTTTACTCTATCTATTGAAATACAAAAATAAGAACAAATACAGCCATAACAAATCTAAAAAGTGCCAATATGTAGCACAAAGCTGAATTCGTAATAAATTCTTTGATTCTTTTTTAAATTTAAAAGATGAAATCAAAGAAATCAACAATACTACTAAACCCGATATTACGTGGGCGGCGTGTAAACCAACGAGTGCGTAAAGCCATGAAGAGGCAACATCGCTACCTGCAAAAAAGAGTTTATTCTGGATTAAATCAGAGAAACCCATTACTTGCATTACCAAAAATGCAATTCCGAATACAAAAGTAATAGATATTGCTGTTTTAAGCGTATTGAAATTGTCTTTTTTTGCTGCTCTCACAGCAAAAATCATTGAAATGCTACTAATTAAAAGGATAGCGGTGGAATACCAAAAGATTTGCGGTATTTCAAATTCGTGCCACCGTCCTTCTGCCTTACGAACTAAATACCCCGAAGTCCATCCTGCAAACATCATCATTATTGAAACAATGGCAAGCCATAGCATAAATTTTTTGGGGTTCATCGATAGCGTTTCTTCTGGCTGGTCGAGATTTATATTGGCTAAATGTTCTTGTGTCATGGTTTTTAAATTTTGTCCATCAAAAAAGCAATTTGTACTATCGGTAAATAAATAAATGAGCCAAACATCAACATCAAAGCTGCTTTATCAGTTGGTTTGGACATTAAATAAAATGTTTGTGATAAAAATAATACTCCACACGTAACTGCTACAATGGCTGAATTCATACCTGTCATTCCTAAAAGATGCGGAATAAATCCACAAGGCACCAAGAAGATGGCATAACTCATCATAGTTATTGCAGTGCGTAGGTCTTTGTGTCCGTTATTGGGCAACATTTTGAAACCTGCCCTTTGGTAATCCTCATCCGCTACCCACGCAATTGCCCAAAAGTGAGGAAATTGCCAGAAAAACTGTATAGCAAAAAGAATTCCTGGTTCTAAACCAAAGTGTCCAGTTGCTGCAACCCAACCAATCATCGGAGGAAATGCTCCTGGAAATGCTCCTACAAAAACCGAGATTGGACCAACTCTTTTCAAAGGCGTATAAACATACCCATAAAGCAAAAAAGAAAGAACGCCTAATAAACCCGCTTTATAATTAAATTCAAAAAAGAGAACATAACTTGCAATGGTGAAAAGAATAAGGCAAAAAATTGCCGCTTCATTTACACTCAAACGTCCCGTCGGTAACGGACGATTTTGTGTACGTTTCATCAGTTTATCTAATTCTATTTCTTTAATTTGATTGACAATATTAGCAGCACCTGTAATGAAAAATCCTGCTAAACTGATTAAAGTGAGTTTCCACCAATCAATTCTATCAACTGCCAATGAATAACCAAAAGCTCCCGAAAAGGCTACTAATGCGGATAATCTAAATTTTAATAATTCGTAATATGCCTTCGCTTTTGAAGCAGAATCAATGGCTATATTTTTGTTTAGTGTTGTCATTTGAAAGTATTAAGTATCAATTACTAATCATTAAGTTTACTCGAGTTGCTTAATTTATATAGTTTAAATACTTTTTCAGAATTTAATAACATTAAAACCACAAATTGTACCCCTAAAGATACAATGGCTAAGGTTAGATGAACTGGTTGTATGAAAGCAGGAATAGCAAAATAAGCCATTATTATTCCTGTCAGTATTTCAATAATAATTATTCCAACTAATGCTTGGGTAAAACTATAAATTAGACCTTTTTGATGAATATTCTTTCTTAATTGCCAAATAAGGTAGATATGTAATCCTAAAATCACCAATGAAAAGGAGCGATGAATGTAGAATGATAAACCCATTTGCTCAATCCAACTTTCTCTATTATATCCAAATATTGGATTAGCCACTACTCTATCAATCGCCTCTCGTACCTGCGTACCCAAAAGTACCTGCGATGTAGAAACAATAAGAATAATGATTAACAACTTATTCATAAATGCTTTCTCATCTATCTTTTCAATCTCAATCACTTCTGCCCATGCTCTTGAAATTGCATATAGGAGTACAAAAATTACTAAAACCGCCAGCATCATGTGCAAAGTAACGACCCCAGGTTTCAAAAATGAATCTACTACGTATTTGCCTAAAGCTCCATTTGCTCCAATTAATAACACTGATAGAAATGACAAGTAAATAATGGTTTTATCTTTCTTCCAGTAAGAAAAAATCGAGGCGATAAAAGTACCAAAAACAAGAAATCCAGTAAATGCTCCTAATAAACGATTTACATATTCTATCCACGTTTTAGTAACATTAAATTCAACTTCTCCGTGCAATTTTTCAGCATAAATTTGCTGATAATTAGAGGGCAATTGACTGGCTTCTGTAGGAGGAATTAACATTCCAAAGCATTTTGGCCAATCTGGGCAACCCATGCCCGAACCTGTACTACGTACAATTCCCCCTGCTAAAACTAACAGATACACAGTAATGATAGTGGCGATACCTAATTTACGGAAAAGCATATTTCGTTTTTCGTTTTTCGATGTTCGATGTTTAGATAAAATAATAATCGAACATCAAAACGGTACGCCGCATGAACCGAGCATATAACATCGAAACTCGAACATCGAATTAAATAATTTTTTCATTAAAAAATCTAATCTCTAATCCCTTTTAAACAAAAATTGAGAATATACGGACTTATTTCTTAGTCAATATATTCTCAATTTTAGAGGTACTTATATCTTAGTGACTATAAGAAGCATTCTGATTATCTAAAAGTCCTTCAATTTCCTGCTCCCTTGCTATTTCTGCTCTTTCCTCTGGTAAGTTTGATTCAGGAGTAGCTGAATAGGGAATATTTTGAGGAATAAAGTCAGTAGCTGAACCTGGTTTACTATAATCGTAGGGCCAACGATAAACCGCTGGAATCTCTCCCTCCCAGTTTCCATGACCTGGATTAATTGGTGTTGTCCATTCTAAAGTATTTGAATTCCAAGGATTTTGAGTAGCTCTCTTTCCTTTAAAAATTGAATATACAAAGTTGATGGCAAAAATAGCCTGTGCTGTGAAAGTAATAATAGCAGCAATCGAGATAAACATATTCATATCTACAAACGCTTCCATTCTACCATTTCCTAATGCCGTAAATGAATAATAACGACGTGGGAAACCTGCCAAACCAATATAGTGCATTGGAAAAAATACGCAATACACGCCAACAAATGTAAACCAAAAGTGTACATAACCCGCAGTTTTATTCATCATTCTACCAAACAATTTTGGAAACCAGTGATATACACCAGCCATCAATCCGAAGAAAGATGCAGCTCCCATTACTAAGTGAAAGTGAGCTACTACGAAATATGTATCATGGAGGTTAATATCTAAGGCAGAGTTACCCAAAATAATACCCGTCAAGCCTCCTGAAATAAACAACGAAACCAAACCAATTGAGAATAACATCGCTGGCGTAAATACTATATTTCCTCTCCAGAGTGTGGTAATATAGTTAAACGCTTTCACCGCTGATGGTACTGCAATAATCAGAGTCAAGAACATAAATACCGACCCAAGAAATGGATTCATACCCGTAACGAACATATGGTGAGCCCACACAATGAACGCCAAGAAGGTAATTCCAGCCATCGAACCAATCATGGCACGATATCCAAAGATAGGCTTGCGTGAATTGGTAGCGATAATTTCAGAAGTAATACCCAATGCTGGCAACAATACAATGTAAACCTCTGGGTGGCCTAAAAACCAGAATAAATGCTGATATAAAATAGCGGAACCACCAATATTTGGTAAAGCCTCACCGCCAATATATATTTCAGATAAATAGAACGACGTTCCAAAGCTACGATCAAAAATTAACAATAAAGCAGCTGATAATAATACTGGGAAAGATAAAAGCCCCAAAATCGCTGTGAAGAAAAACGCCCATATTGTCAAAGGTAATTTAGAGAATGACATACCACGAGTACGTAAATTAATTACCGTACAGATATAGTTGATACCCCCCATTAATTGCGAAACAATAAATAGCGCCATACTCGCCAACCAAAGTGTCATACCTAAACCTGAACCTGGCATGGCTTGTGGCAAAGCACTTAATGGTGGATATATTACCCATCCACCCGATGCTGGACCAGTTTCAATGAATAAAGAGGCAAACATAATCACAGAGGCTGCAAAGAAGAACCAATAAGAAAGCATATTGATAAATCCTGATGCCATATCCCTTGCTCCAATCTGTAATGGAATCAAAAAATTAGAGAATGTACCTGACAAACCCGCAGTCAATACAAAGAATACCATAATGGTACCATGCATAGTAACAAGGGCTAAATAAAATTCTTTTTCTAATTTTCCTTCTACAATCCATTGACCCAACACTGGTTTCAGCCAAGTTAAATCCATGTTGGGAAATCCTAATTGCAAACGAAAAATGACTGACATTGCACCTCCGAAAAAGGCCCAGATAATACCAGAAATCAAATACTGCTTTGCAATGGTTTTGTGGTCTTCCGAGAATATATATTTTCTCACGAATCCCAACTCTTCATGCTCATGATCATCATGTCCGTGAGTATGAACTTCTGTTGCGTGTAGTGTCGCAGTTGCCATAATTTATAAAATTTATCCTTTTTGAATAATTAATTTATTATCTTAATGAAGCCGACGCAGGTGCTGCTGACCCACTTGCTTGTGTACTATCCGTGGCCGCAGGTGCGGGTGCAGGAATATATTTTTGAGCTTTTGATTTCAATTTCTCAGGTACTTTTGCTAAATAATCTGGATTTTGAGTCAAGAAAGGCTTCTGCTCCTTACACCATGCTGCATATTCTTCTGGTGTATCTACAAACACTGTTATAGCCATACCAAAGTGTCCACGTCCACAAACTTCCGTACAATTCAATTTGTAATTAAATTCAGGGTTTCCTGTTTTATAACGCATTTCATCAGTTGTCATATTGGGTACAAACCAAAACTTTGTTGGCATCCCTGGCACAGCATCCATTTTAACTCTTTGATAAGGTAAGTAAACAGAGTGCAACACGTCTTGGGCTTTGATTTTCAACAATACAGGAACGCCTTTTGGTAAGTGCATTTCGTTGGCTGTAAAATCATCAAAAGAATGTTCATCAGTTAAGTCAATACCTAAAGAGTTTGTATCATCAATCAACTTATAATTATTGTTACCTAACTTACTATCATCGTTTCCAGAATAACGTACATACCAACCAAATTGGTGACCTGTTAATTCAATAACTACTGCATTATCAGGAGCTTTTCCTGTGATATCACTCCACACTTTAAATCCTGTAAATACCAAAACCGCCATTACAATTGCTGGGATAACAGTCCAAATTATTTCTAATTTATGATTTACTGGATAGAAAGAAGCCATTTTACCTTTCTTATGACGATAAATAAAAGGAAAAGTGAATAACAAAGCATTCGTTACAAAGAAAGCAAACGTAATTACCCCCATTGAAATCCAGAACATTCTATCCGTAATCAAACCATGGTCAGAAGCTGCTACTGGTAATAAATCGGGTTTCGAGTGAATGAAAGACCAAGTTGCTCCAATTGAACCGAATACTAAGAATAAAATAAATCCAATTGCGTTCAAGTTGTTTGCTCCATCCACTGGTGAATCATCGTCATTTTCAGAGACCTGAATACCTTTCGACAACGTCATACTCTTGCTAACAATCATGATTGCCAACGCTAAGAATACTACCGACAAAAGACCTATTAAATATGTCATTTTATTAGCTAATTTTTGGTTATACTTTTAATAATTGATAGCTATAATTCTATAAAGAAATGTTGAATAGAAATGTTTGCTAATTTTTTAATTTTTATAGAAAAAAATAAACGGTATTAAGTAATTAAATATCACGTATTAAGAGAGATTAATGAATATTACTTCGTCAAATACTTGATACTTAGTACCTAATACTGAATACTTTCACTAAATGTCATGATGCAAGGCTTCTTCCAAGAAAGGATGATTCTTTGCAATCAATGAAGCCTTTGTCAATTGGATTGATACCATGTAAATGAATGCCGAAGCAAATACCGTTACCATTCCAAATTCTACTAAACCATATCCACCATTAGGACCAACAGTGCCTGGCATAATCATTTGGTAGAAATCTAAATAATGCCCTACGATGATAAACGAACAAGCTATTTTCAAGAAAATTGGGGTACGTTTTGCATCACGAGTCATCAAAATTAAGAACGGAAACAAAAAGTTAAATAATACATTCAAAACCTCAGTTGCTTTGTAAATCTTGTTGTGTCCTTCCCAACGCTCTAAAAAGTAGATAGTTTCTTCTGGAAAGTTTGCATAATAGATCAACAAGAATTGTGCAAACCATACATACGTCCAAAAGATTGAGAAGGCAAACATAAATTTACCTAAATCGTGCATATGATTAAAGGTAACATACTTCATATAACCTTTATCTTGTAAGAACAACACTGTCAAAGTAATAGTGGCTAAGCCAGTTACATGCCAAGATGAGAACATATACCAACCAAACATCGTTGAGAACCAGTGTGTATCAATTGACATTACCCAATCCCAAGCCGACATTGAACTTGAAATACCCATTAATAGAATAAATATTGTTCCGATTTTCACCATTTGGTAAAAATCTTCTGTTCCTCCATTCAAATCTTCATTTAATGATTTTCTACGCATCCATTGCCAAAGAGCAATCCAACCTACAAAGAAAAATACCATACGACCGATAAAGAATCCTGAATTCAAATATCCTGATTTACCAGCTATAATTTTATCATAATGCTCAGACCCTTTTACAGTAATGCCTTCGTGCATCCAGTGGAAAATAACATCTCCTTTGAAAATGAACGTTAATAACAAAATTGGAAATGTAACGTACAAAAATACTGGAAATGCTTCAGCCACACGCTTAACTACAGATGACCATCCCGCTTTGGCTAAATATTGAATCGAAACAAAGAACATTCCAATGACTGCAATACCTGTAAAGAAAACACCATTTAACCAAAGGTTTGCCCAAATACGGTCAGTCCAATGATAATTTCCATGATGTGCAGCTGCACCACCTGAAAGGTGTTCGCCATGTTCTGCACCGTGTTCTGCGACAGCGTGTGCGGCTTCGTGTTCGCCTCTGGATAGTAAATAAATTCCAACAATTAGGGCTACTAAACCTGCCACAAAAGCATAAATTACCCTCTTGCGACCTTCCGCTGTGAATTCAAAGAATTCTTCGACGTTAGATGGGGAAAAATGTGAATGTCCCGCCATTATGATTTGAAAATTTTATAATTTGAAAATTTGAAAACTTTTGTAGGTATCAGAAATTAGGTTTTAGGTAATAGTATTGTATTTCTATTTTTCCTTCATCTAAAAGTTAATATCTACTTTTATTATTGATAATGAGTAGTTTCTTATTTATGGATTAAATACTAATCCCTAATCCCTACATAATTACTGCTTCTGTAACTCATGCACATACAGAACAATCTTCCAACGATCTGCTGGTGAAATTTGTGAACCATGAGGCCACATACGACCTTTTCCGTGGGTAATTGTATGATAAATATGTCCATCATTAAGATTTTTCAAAGCGTCTGAAGAATATACAGGTACCCCCTTATACATCTTAGCTACTGGACCATCTCCTTTTCCTAATTCACCATGACAATGTTGGCAAAATCTTTCGTATTGTTCCTTTCCTCTGTCAAAATTTTCTCCTGTTGCTTCAAAAGGATTTGTCAATAGATTTTCAGATGAAGCCATATCGCCTGCTTTGATATTACGAGAAATTAAGTCCATTTCTATCAATGCATCATTAGCGTCCTCATCTCCGTTACTTTCAACGTAACTACGAGGAACAGTCCCTTTCACGGGCAGACGCATATTCATCCCATGTGGGTTGATATGATTTGTATCTCCTTCCGATTGTGATAAAGGTTCATACCCTACAGAATGATACATATTTGGAGCAAATTCTGTACCTTGGTCGTTATGTTTGTCTTTACAAGAGGTTATTGTTAAAGCAACAACACCTGACAGTAAAAGACTTTTGGTTTTATTGGTAAACATAATTTTTAAATTAGTCATAAGTCTTTAAGTTGTATTTCGTTAGGTTAGTATATCCAGACGATTTTTGAACTTTAAACTAAAATTGTTTAACATTTACTTCGATTGCACCTGATGCTCTTAATAGAGTTTCGATTTCAGCCTCTGATTTATTATTTTTAGCCATGTTGATGGTCATAATAAACTTATCATCAGTGCTTCTCAAATCGAATGTTCTCGGTTTTTTACCAGGCCACAGACTGTTTGATACTAAGAAAGTACCCACCATTCCGAAGGCAGTGAATAATACCGTTCCTTCAAATGAAACTGGAACAAAATCTGGAAGGGCAAAGAAATCTTTACCACCTATAATCATAGGCCAGTCGAAATACATGGTATAACTAATCAGTGACACAATACAAGTCAAACCCAAACACCCGAACATAAATGCGGCAATTGGAATACGTGTACGTGGATGTCCGATAGCTACATCAAGTCCGTGAATAGGGAATGGAGTATAAACTTCTTCGATTTTAACACCGTTATTTTTCACTTCTGTAACTGCGTGCAAAACCTCATCATCATCATCATAAACTCCTACTAAATATCTTTCTGTTGAATCCATTGTTTTTTGGCTTTCAGCCTTTGGCTTTCGGCTTTTGGCTTTCAGCTTTTGGCAATTGTACTGCTAATTTTAAAAATTAAACTTTACAAAGATTTTTGTTTTGATTTTAATAATATTTGTCAAAGCTAAAAGCAATTAGCCGATAGCCGACAACCATTTATCAATGTATTATTTCTTTTGTTTTCTCGCCTGATGAAGGTTTTTTCTTATAGGGATAATTTGTTGAAACTCCTTTCATTACAGATTTTACTTCAAACATGTTAATTACAGGTAAAAATTTAGCAAATAAGAAGAACAACGTAAAGAACAAACCAAATGAGAAAATATAATCTCCAATATCAAACATTGTCGGCGAGAACATAGCCCACGAAGATGGAAGGTAATCCCGGTGAAGAGATGAAACGATAATTACAAAACGCTCAAACCACATGCCTATATTTACCACAATTGATAATACAAAAGAAACTAAGATACTTGTACGAATTTTCTTAAACCAAAACAGCTGTGGAGAAACCACATTACAAGTCATCATCATCCAGTATGCCCACCAATAAGGACCCGTGGCACGGTTTACAAAACAATAGGATTCATATTCTACTCCTGAATACCAAGCAATAAAGAACTCTGTCAAATAAGCAATACCTACGATTGAACCTGTTACAGTAATGATGATGTTCATCATTTCGATATGTTCAATAGTGATGTAATCTTCTAATTTAAATACTACACGAGTGATTAACAAAAGTGTCTGTACCATGGCGAAACCTGAGAAAATCGCACCTGCCACGAAGTATGGAGGAAAGATTGTTGTGTGCCATCCTGGAATTACAGATGTTGCAAAATCCATTGATACAATCGTGTGTACAGAAAGTACAAGTGGTGTTGAAATACCTGCCAAAATTAAAGAAACGTATTCGTAACGAGCCCAAGTTTTTGCTGAACCTGTCCAACCTAAACTAAATAATCCATACCAAAATTTAGAGGCTTTTGTTTGAGCTCTATCACGGATGGTTGCTAAGTCAGGTACAAGGCCCATATACCAGAATACCAATGATACTGAGAGGTATGTTGAGATGGCAAAAACGTCCCAAACCAATGGAGAGTTGAAGTTTACCCACAACGAACCAAATGTATTTGGCAAAGGCAATGCCCAGTGAAACAACCACGGACGACCCATGTGAGCCAAGATAAATGATGCAGCACAAAGTACGGCAAAAATGGTCATTGCTTCTGCAGAACGGTTAATTGATGTTCTCCACTTTTGACGGAATAATAAAAGTACGGCAGAGATAAGCGTACCCGCATGACCGATACCTACCCACCATACGAAGTTGGTAATGTCCCATGCCCAGCCAATGGTTTTGTTCAAACCCCAAACTCCAATGCCTTGCCACCATGTGTAGCCTAAGCAAAAAGCACCATAAGCGAATACCAAGCAAGAAACCCCGAATGCAATTTTCCATTCTTTAGTTGGTTCGCCTTCTACTTGCCTACAAACATCATTTGTAACGTCGTGATAAGATTTACCGCCTGAAACAAGGGTTTCTCTTATGGGTGATACTACGTGCGACATATATTTTATATTTATTAATTTTTAAATCGAAAACTATTTAATTCAATTACTTAAGAATGACCATCCACTCTTCCGTGTTCTGGTTCAATGCCATCTTTAGTAGCTTTGACATCTTTATTACGAATCTTAACTAAGTATGAAATGTTTGGTTTCACATTAATTTCTTCGATAACTCCGAAAGCACGTCCTTTTTGCTCAACAGCTAATAATTTTGAGATAGCTGATGTTTCATCATTCATATCTCCGAAAGTTATTGCATTTGTTGGACATGTTTGAGCACAAGCTACTTGAATTTCACCATCTATTGGTCTTCTCTTTTCTTTCTTTGCTTCCAATTTACCCGCTTGAATACGTTGAACACACATTGAGCATTTTTCCATTACCCCACGTGAACGAACAGTTACATCGGG
>JANPIG010000357.1:0-7038 GCA_031424875.1 Cytophagales bacterium | reverse complement strand
GCCATTCTGCCGAGTAAAGTTTTGGCGGAATAATTTTGAGTAAAAAACTCATCTTGCGAATTTTCAACGCCTCCTGGTGATAATGTATTTACCCGAACCCCACGATTACCCCAATAAGCTGCCAAATAGCGAGTAAAATTGACAATAGCTCCTTTAGTTGTTGGATATGCAGGTGATTTGAAGAAGGTTTGTTCCCCTTCTTTATTTTTGTAAATACTCTGATCGGGACCCACGATTCCATAGGTTGATGCCACGTTGATAATACTACCCGAACCTTGTTTTGCCATTTCAGTTCCAAAAATTTGCGAACAAAGAAATACACCTAAAACATTCACTTCCAAAGACTTACGAAAAGACTCCAAAGGGTATTTTTCAAAGGCAGATAGTTCAGCCGCCATTTCTGGATTCTCGAACATATCATTGATGGCAGCATTATTTACCAAAATATCAATCGTTCCGAAACGTTTTATAATAGCATTTTTTGCATCTTCTAACGATTCAGGATTGGTAACGTCCAATGAAATTCCGATGGCATTATTACCTAAACTTATTGCAAATTCAGTTGGATTGCTCGCTGTAATATCGGCAACTATCACGTTTGCCCCTGCCACGGCGAGGGCTTCACAATGTTTTTTGCCAATGAGTCCCGTTCCGCCCGTAACGATGGCAGTTTTTCCTTCCAAAGAGAACAATTGTGGAATTCTTAAAGCAGGGCTATTTATATGTTTTTCCATTGATTTTGATGTTAGCGTAGGAGTAAACACATAGGTTCGCCCCCTACGTTAAATATTAAATCTTTTCCAAGGCAGGTTTAATATTATAATTGCTGGTTTTTCTGAAAACTGCTTCCAAAATTTCTCCTTTCAAATACGACTTAACATTCTGACTATCAATGGCTTCCTTCAAAATTGGCATTACTTCACGATAAGCCGAAAGGGTATAATTTAGGTCTTCATCTGAATGGCTGAAACACATATTATGGAAGCCCGCCCATAGTACGCCACGCTTGATCATCTCTTGTTGCATCAAGGCTTTTACCTCCAAACCGTTACCCGCTTCTGGAGCAAAAGTTACCATCGAACGGCAATTGTACCCAACACATTTAGTCAGGTTTTGGATACCAAATTCTTGAGCTATTTGGTTATAACCGTCTTTAATAATTGCTCCTTTTTCATCTAAATATTTGGGTACATTTTTATCTCTAATTTCTTTAATAGTAGCAATGGAGGCTGCTAAGGATAGGGCTTCTCCACCGAAAGTTGTATAGCTAAATACCTCATTATTAAAGAGTTCCATTACATCGGTACGGCCAGTTAATAAAGCTATGGGCATCCCGTTAGCACATGCTTTTGAGTAAACTGCCAAGTCTGGTTTTACGTTGAAATATTCTTGAGCCCCACCCAAAGCAATGCGGAAACCCGTCCACATTTCATCAAAAATTAATAGCGTTCCATTTTCACGACAAGCTTCAGCTAATTCTTGTAAGAAGTTATTTTGAGGAGCTTCAAAAATGAATGGTTCGAGGATAATAGCAGCTACATCTTCATCCAATGCTTCCCGAATGGCTTCAATATTATTATACTCAAAAGTATAAGTCATATTCTGAATTGCCTCTGGAATACCTGCATTACGGCTTGTAATGCCAATATACCAGTCGTGCCAGCCGTGATAACCACAGCAAAAAATTTTCTCACGACCCGTAAATGCACGAGCTACCCGAATAGCGGCTGAACAAACATCTGCACCCGTTTTTGAGATTTTAACGGCTTCGGCATTGGGAATAACTTCTTGAATTAATTCAGATAATTCCACTTCCAGAGGATGCATCAAAGAGAATGTTATACCATCTTCCAACTGTTTTTTGATAGCTTCGTCCACAGCAGGATAGGCATAGCCTAAGGAAAGTGGGCCAATGGCAGCGTTGAAATCAATATATTCGTTGCCATCGACATCCCACACGTGCGAACCTTTGCCTTTTTGCAAATATTTTGGAGCCACACCTCTGGTAAACTGCCCCGGTCCTTTGGCAAGGGTTTGAGTGATGGGCTTTTGCACTTTCAAAGCCCGTTGATATAATAAATCCGATTGAGTGATATTCGGATAGTTTTCGTTTGAGGTTATTTTATTTGGCATGATTTCGATGTTTGTTTTATACAACTGCTAACTCAGCATCCATATAGATTCCTATTTTTTTAGCAATTTGTTTTCCTGTAAAGCCTTCATATTCAAGTACTTCGTTAAGTCTTGCGGGTTTAAACCATTTTTCATTCAGAGCAATTGGCAATACATTTCCCATTTTACGATGCTTCAAAAGTATCTCGGCAACGATGGAATAAAGACCTCCCGTAAGAAAATGATCTTCTAAGGTTACTACTATTTCCGAGGTTTCTACGGCTTTCAAAATTGCTTCTTCGTCCACAGGTTTTAGGCTTCTCATGTTGATGAAACCCACAGATTTCCCTTCATTTCTTAATATCTCAGCGGCAACTAAGGCTTGTTCAAACAGAAAACCATATACTAAAATGGTTACATCTGTGCCTTCCGAAATAACCTCGGCTTTACCAAGTTCGAAGGTTTTTTGATGCTTAAAAGTGCTTGAACGAGTACAAATTCTAACGTAGGATGGATTAGACGTTGCCCAGATTTGAGGCAACATCGTTACTAAATCTTCTTCATCAGCAGGGGCGAAAACTTGCATATTCGGAATGCCCCGCATGATACTGATATCTTCAAGGGCTTGGTGCGTAGGTCCGTTGCCATCCGACAAAAAACCTGGAATGAAACTACTTAATTTGACAGGTAAATTGGCAATCCCTGCATCTGTGCGAATAAATTCAAAAGCTCGCATGGTCAAAAAAGCAGAAAGGGCGTGAACCACAGGGATTCTTCCTCGCAAGGCAAGCCCAGCGGCTGCCCCAATCATGGTTTGTTCAGTAATGCCCGTATCAATAAACCGCTTGCCTAACACTTGCGGAAGATTTCTAACTAAGGCACGGTTTTCGGCAGTCATTACCACGAAACGTTCGTCGGCAAGGGCGATATTTTTTAATAATTCTTCGTACATAAATGGCTGTTGGCTGTCTGCTTTTGGCTTTAAGCACTGGTTTATAGGAGGTTTTTTTATTTTTAAATCTTACTGCAATTAGCTACTACAAACTCTTTTGCTTTTGTTGGTGTTTTCACCAACAAATCGGACTAAAAAATTTCGTATTCTACGGAAGCTTTCGGTTTTCACCGAAGGCTTCCGTAATCCAGTACAAATCTTACTATGATTATCTACTACAAACTCGGTTCTAATTGTACTGATTCTTGTTTTACGCTTTCCTTTCTTTTAAGTTTAAACATGGTTCTGAAAATAATATCCCACATGATGCTACTTACGCCAAAACCATTTTCATCATCGTTATAATGATGTACCATGTGATGGTTTTTTATTTCTTGAAAATAAGGATTTGTAAATTTTGCGTGGTGTAAAGCATAGTGCATCATATCATAGACCAAATAGCCCGAAATGAATCCTGCAAAAAATGGAAACACATAAACATTACCCAAAACGTAATAGAAAATTGCATAAAAAACTCCCGCAATGGGAGCTCCCAAAAGTGGCGGCATCACCAAGCGTTTTGAGTCGTTTGGATAGTCATGATGCACTCCATGCGTTAAGAAACTAATGCGTTTTCCAATATCAGTAGTAGGATGATAATGAAAAACAAAACGATGTAAAAGGTATTCAGCCAATGTCCAAAATGCTATGGCAGCTACAAATAAACCCATAGTTTGAAGCACTGAAACTCCACTTATAAAGCCTCGATAAAGGGCATAAATCACAACGGGAACCCAAAAAATTAGAGGAGTACTCCAATGCACCCTTGAGAATAAATTAAGGATTGGGTTTTTGAAAATACGAACAGATTCGTCTTTATTAGATACAAATTTCTTAGCCATATATTTTAATAGTTGATAGTTGATAATGAATAATTTATTATGAGTAAATACTTGATAATAAGGTATTTATAAGTAAAAAAACTAAATTAGACTTTTCCTAATTCTTAATTCCTAATTACATTTCACCTGACCATCAGCGTTTCAGATTCAATATTGGCAGAATGTACGCCATGTAATTCTTCTAACAATTGACTCACTTCATTTTGTGAAAAATTGCAAAACCAGCGGTCGGCACGGGCTTCAATGCTGGGTAATCCTTTACCTCGAATGGTATCGGCGATGACCACATTCAATTTATCTTTTTGAAAAGGGATTTTGTTAAAAGTTTCTTCTAATTCTTCAAAATTATGTCCATCAATTCTGGCAACGGCTGCTCCGAATGCTTTGAATTTATCAGTTAATGGTTCTAAGGGAATTAGGTCTTCAGTGGCGATATTTGCTTGAAATTTATTACGGTCAATGACAAAAATCAGATTGTCGAGTTTATAAGCATTGGCAACCATCATGGCTTCCCAACAGGAACCTTCGTTGAGCTCGCCATCGCCCAAAATACAGACAATTAAGTTGTTGCTTCCACTAATTTTGCAGTCCAAAGCCACGCCAATTGCCACCGCTGGTAAATGTCCCAAAGAACCAGAATGAAATTCAATTCCAGGGATTTTAGTATTGGGATGCCAGTAAATATTATCCGAAGTAGAAAGATGATTTTGGAGGCGAGAAGATTCTAAAATACCATTTTCAACCAACGTTCCATACAAAGCAGGAACATCGTGACCTTTGGAGAGAAATAAATAATCACGGTTCGGGTCGTTGAGATTTTGCTTAGAAATATTCAAAAATCCTTGATAAAGATACACCATTAAATCGGTTGCGGAAAGGGATGCTCCCACAAAGCAACCTCCATCTGTGGACATACCAATAATATGTTCTCGTACTCTTAAAGCAGTGTTTTTTAATTGATTAAGTTTATGTTCAGTCATGTTTAAATAGTTATGGAATTTTCGTTTGTTCAGCGGTAATGGTTTTCAAATCGTGCAAATGATTACGGTACCAATTTACACCTGCATATTGTTTATTGAGGTCGTAAATCTCTGGTTTATCATTCAATAAGTTTAATATATCGTTTAACGAAAAAGTTGAGTTTTTTGGATATAATTCCTCAAAAACCCTATTGATAAAATTATAATCTTCTTGATAATCAATGGTGAAACGGTGGCTCATGGAGTAATCTAAACCTGTCTCCCAAGTAATATTATGAATTCTGAATTTATCTGGATTTTCCCAAATATAAGGAGTAGTATGTTCCAATTCCAGAGGACGTTTTGCTTCTTGCCAAGCCCTTGTTAAACATTCTATTGACATAATTTCTACATCATTACCATCTGGATAAGTGGCGGGATGAAGGTTACTGATAAAATCAAAATTGTCAGCATTTTTATCATAAAAATCAAACATTTTATCCACAATTTGAGGGTCAATTAATGGGCAATCAGAAGGGATTTTTACCACAGCATCTGCCCCCGTAAGTAGGCCAACTTGATAATGTCGGTCAAGTACATTTTGTAGATCACCACGATAAAAAGTAACCTTTTTCTTTACGCAGAATTTTTCAATAGCATCATCCTCGGGACTCGTAGAAGTTGCTACTACTAACTCTACAGGTCGTTTTATACATTGTAGCCGTTCAATCATTCTATACAAAAGGGGTTTGTCTAATATCGGCAACATCACCTTTTGAGGCAGTCGGCTTGAGGACATGCGGGCTTGGATCACCACGGTAATTTTATTATTCATAAACCAATCCTTTTGTTTTTTGAGGAACGTATTGATATGTTTTCATGAAATCTTCTTTCTTACCTTCAAAATTCAAAAAATCACGGCACACTTGCGCAATATTTTTAGCCGAAGTACCATCATTTTGAATAGGTGCTTGACTTTTCAACTCTTCCAAATCAAAGTAAGAATGTACCTTTTTGCCTAATGCTAAACCCACATAAACTGCTGAAGAATATTGGGTAATAAACTCTTGACAATTGGCAATCATTGGATTTATATTGCCTTCCGTATAAATGAGCGTATCTGTGGGCGCATAATCCTTTATTTCTGAAATAGCTCTACCCATAATTTCGTTGGGATGCAACTTAAAAATCAAAGGTCTGCCATTCGCAATCTCTACGCATTGTTTGATAAAAGCGGGGCGGTCTTCTTTCTTAAAACATTCCCGATTGTCGGTAGTACCTACCAACACATAATCGTGATAAGGAAAATCATTATCCAAAAATTGTTGGCAATTATCAAAGTTGGGAATACCTGTTACCAATATTTTTTCAGGCTTTGTTCCAATCGTGGCAAATCGTTTCTTATATCCTTCAGAAGCGGTGCAATAAATATCACAGATATTATTGGAACCATTCAAAGCCGTTCCAATGGCTAAATAAGGGGGAAAATGTAGTTTTTTCACCAATTGGCTCACTTTATTATAAGGATCAATCATGCCTTCTTGTACCCACAAAGTTTTATTCTGCAACATTCGATCGGGAATCACTAAATCGGAACAATAAACTACTAAGTCATAGCGATTTTTTTTAGCTTTATAGTCCATTTTCATGCCCTTATCAAGGCAGTATTTTTCTGAATTTGCCTTAAATTGACCTGATAAAACAGTTTTTTCGAGTAAAGAAGTATATTTAATTAAGAAATTTCCGAGGGGAGAATCCGTAAATATTTGGCTAAACCAGCAATCAAAATCGGGCAATTGTTGAGCAATTTGCTGCATTTGAGTAGTCTGATTTAAAGACCCTGTGATGAATAGTATCTTTTGTTTCATAATATTTTAAAATTCAAATACCATTCTAAAACGTAAGGTTACGTTGGAATTTACATTGGGATGGTCTAAATAACTTAACCTTTTTACAAAATCTATTCTTAAAATTTTGAAAATATTTTCAATACCTATACTTGCTTCCATGTAAGGTTTTTGTTCCAACGAAAAAGTCGTTGGATTGCCATCTTTATCCGTTGGTAAAAAAATCGTACCATTATCGCCTGTGGGTTTATTGTCGTCGCTCAACTTGCCAATCAAGCCTTTGAAAG
>JANPIG010000356.1:0-7113 GCA_031424875.1 Cytophagales bacterium | reverse complement strand
GAAGGATATGTTGAATTTGATGCGTTGAGTGCATTTTTGCCAAAATCCAAATTAGGTTCTTTAAGTATCTTTGCTTCGATAGCCTTTATTGATGCTACTTATCGAGATTTCAAAACTACATCTGTAAGCAATGGACAGATTGTTGAGGGGAATTTAACAGGAAAATTCGTTGAAAATGCTCCTCGAAAAATTAATAGATTTGGTGTTACGTATAGTAAAAAAGGATTTTCAGCTACATGGCAGATGAGCGACATTGGCAAAACCTTTAGTGATGCATCAAATACAGAACTACCCAACGCAGCAGCCACAACGGGCGCAATCCCAGCCTATCAGGTTCAAGATTTATCAGCAAATTTCAAATTTCTGAAACATTATAACATTAAAGCGGGAGTTAATAATCTAACCGACGAAAGATATTTTACTCGTCGTGCAGGGGGTTATCCAGGTCCTGGTGTTTTACCAGCCGATGGACGGACATTTTACCTATCCGCTGGGATTAAATTTTAGGGTTATCTACTTCTTGGTGAGTATTAAATTAGTTTCAAAGGGAAGTCTTAGGTAAAACCGAAGACTTCCCTTTGAAACTAATCTCAATTCAATGGCGAATTATTAGTGGTCTATTTAATTCTATCTCAAAGCCCTTCCAACAAATCAAATTCCGTCTTAAACATCCCAGCTTTTTGAATGGCTTGCTTATCAATTTCCAAAATTACGCCTTCTTTTTTATCATACTTTTTCCATGCTGGCAAACCTTCACCATTCGGATTTCCTGTTTTGATAAAATTAATCCAGTAAGACGACATCAGTTTTTCAACTGCCAAATCATGGGCTTGCCAAGGTCTTTTCCACGTGTGAAGCGTGTGCAAAGCATAAGGAACTTCGGAGGTATGAAAAGCACCATAATTAGGGAAATCGGGTTTGTCGGTTGGTACGTGTGAGACCTCGTAAATGAAAGATGGGCTTTTGTTATAAATGGCCCATAAGTGGGCTGGCATTGCTGCAAAGGACATCAATGACAGTTTTGTCTGAGTCATTTTAGCTTCTTCATCCGTATTAGCAGGAAATACTTTCAAATATTCCTGAGCTTTTTCGCCATATTTTTCGGTAACTTGTTGCTTAAATTTGTCGGCTGAAAGTGCTTGACCACCCATCAAACCGCCATCGCCCGTAACCCAGCCCATCATCAAAGGAACATCATTGTGTTTGCCTTCTTTAAATTGCTTTGTGATATCGGTTGGCAGTACATGACCGTCTAATGTGACGCCCATACGCAAACCGCTTGATTGTAAAATTTTCAAAATTTCTTCGGCAGATTTTTGGCGTAATTCAGTTAAATCTTTGGCATTTGCTTTTTTCTGTAGGATTTCTCCCATCTTTTCAGCATCATTCAAACTGGTAGAAAGCCTGTTCGATAATATTCCTCCGCTTTGGGCAATAGCACGGTGAAAAAGGCCCTTTGCCAAATGCGAAGCCACCAAACAATTCACACTCATAGAACCTGCCGATTGTCCCGCAATAGTAACTTTATTTGGGTCGCCACCAAAAGCGGAAATATTACGCTGAATCCATTGTAAAGCCGCTATTTGATCCATCAATCCATAGTTGCCAGAAGCATTATTTTGCTCTTTGCTCAATGCAGGATGGGCCATAAAACCAAATGGACCCACACGATAATTTAAGCTCACGAAAATCACTCCTTGTTTCGCCATTTCTTCGCCATCATATATAGCACAAGCCGCAGAACCCGAACTGAAACCACCGCCGTAAATCCAAACAAAAACGGGGCGTTTTTCTTGAGCAAATTTTGCACCTGTCCAAACGTTTAAATACAAACAATCTTCGCTGAGAGGCTTTGGAGGGGCAATAAACTCTTCTGACCAACAATAAAAAGGCGTAGGATTGGGCTGAAAAGGACTTGCAGAAAACACCGTACACGAGCGAACACCCTTCCAATTTGCGGCAGGTTGTGGAGCTTTCCAACGCAAATTACCCACGGGCGGAGCAGCAAAAGGAATGCCTTTATAAATACTAATTAGTCCTTTATTAACACCAGAAATTAGTCCATTTTGAGTGTTAATATTTTTGAGTTGGGCGTTTGTTATGTTCTGTAAAAACAGCCCAATGAGGACGAATAATAATGGCTTTATGGATTTCATGGAAACAGAAGGGTTTTGGAGCAACGTTCAATATACGAAAGTATTATTAACGGTTGAACTACTTCATAATAGCCACATTCATGTCTAAAATCTGTTGCAAAAGAGGTCTTTCTTCATCATTTTCAATCACTAAATCAGCTATTTTTAGCCTTTCTTCATCAGATATTTGTTGAGCAATGATGTCTCTAATTTCTGGTTCCGAACGATTATCTCTTTGCTGTACTCGCTTGATTCTGAGGGCAGTGGGTGCAGTTACGACAACAACTTTATCAAAATTGTTTCCATCGCCAGCCGCTTTCATAATGGCTGCTTCGTAGAGTAAAAAGGGCGCTTTTGAATGTTGTTGAATCCAATTTTTAGCATCTTCTCGGACACGGGGATGTACAATGGCGTTAAGTTGTTTCAATAAATCTGGATTATTAAAAACTTGCGATGCCACCCACGCCCTATTGTACACGCCTGTGGGAGTATATGCCTGTTCGCCGAGAAGATTTTGTATTAACTTTTTTAAGGATAAATCATTGTTCATCAACGACTTAGCTCTTGAATCTGCCTCGTAGATGGGAACTCCCATGTTGGCAAAGACCTTGCAAACAATGCTTTTCCCTGAGCCAATTCCACCTGTAATGCCAATGAGTTTCATATTATTAGAAATTATGAGACTTAGGAATTCTCCTCTATTTCTATCTTCCCTAACCTATCTATGTGGTTACTATTTAAGCAATTCAGCTACCTCAAAACTTACTGCTACTCTATCCTTACTTGCTTTGATTAATGTGTTTTGAGGCAAAGGCAATTTTACTTCGTCATCGTAATTTTCCTGCAATCTCTTGGTTGGGATTTTCACGTAAATTACCGAATTCATTTCTGATAAAACAGTTTCAGGTCCTTCCAAGGTAATTGTTCTGGGATTGACATTTATTAAACTTGAAATTACATAACGGTCTTTCAAATCAATATTGGTACTATCTACTTTTACAGTAAATTGCTTTGAGATTTTACGGTCAAATTCTAATTCAAAACGGTCGGAGACTACATAATTAACTTTTACATCTTTAATATAGTCTGATAATGAATCCGTAAGGGATCCAGTATTTAAATACCTGGTCTTGAGGGGTTTAGACACTGAATATTTAATAGGAGTAGCATCTGAAGTAAAAGCTTTTTTGAGCAAGCTCCACCCACTGCCCGATACATTTACAGAGATTTTTTCAGGAAGGGGTTGCGTAGGAATATACAAAGAATCGTTGTATAAAAATTGTAGCGGAAACGACATCTTTTGAGAATAGCCATCTTTATTGAGAGCATTCATAATCCAAAAAACGATAGCCGCCAATAAACTTACGGCAACGGCTTTGTAATCTGTTTTTTTGGAAGCAATGGGTTTCATTTTTTTTATGAGTTAAAGAAGTGTAAGAGTACAAACGTTAAAACAGTTGAAAGTTTCACAACTTTTCAACTGTGTAACAATTTTAGCTTTTAAACTCAAAAACTATTCTCCAATCGAAGCTGAAGAATCTTTTGAAATAGCAGTTTTTAAGAATACCATTCTTACACCTTTGCTTGAATCTACTTCTAACACAACGGTTTTATCGCGAACGGTTACAATGGTTCCATGTAAGCCACCGATGGTTACCACTTTGTCACCAGTTTTTAAGGCATCCACGTAAGCCTGTTGGTCTTTTGCCTTTTTTTGTTGCGGACGAATCATGAAAAAATACATGATAACGAACATACCAACAATTAAAAATATAGAAGAAGCACCGCTTCCGCCCATTCCTTGTAATAAAATACTATTGAACATGATTTGTTATTTAATTATAAATTATGAGATATGAATTATTAAAATATGTTTTATCAATTTCATATCTTATAATTTGCTTCTATTTAGTAAGCACCTCTATCTTAAACGAAAACACATTTTCGGCAGGTTTGGTATTGGCATAGGCCGTTACGGTTTTATTCAATTTGCCTTCTTTTCCTTTGCTATTAAATTTAACTTTTATGTATCCGCTTTCGCCAGGTTGCACGGGGTCAGTGGAGTATGAGGGCGTTGTACAACCACATGAAGCATTCACATTGCTCAATACTAATGGCATATTGCCCGTGTTCTTGAACTTGTAAGTATGCATAATAGTATCACCTTGATAAATTTTGCCCAAATCAACTGATTGAGAATCAATCTGCATCACTGGAAATTTATCAGAGGTTGGCTGAAGAGCTTTTAAAGAGTCTGCAAGCGTCTGGTTATCAGTACGTTGCTTGTTTTGGCAAGCTGATAAAACGCCGAGACTCAAGGCTAAAATAATTACTTTTTTCATGAGTGAATACACGAGAAAGATTCTGGCTAAGAAAGTCCCGTGTTACGGTTTACGCTTTTGATTTGATTTGACTCATCATTAATTCTACGTCTTCCAAAAGTCGTTCTGCCTTTTCACGAGCATCATTAACTACTTTTTTGCCTTCCGATTTTGCCATTGTTTCAGGAATTTCTTTTCCTTCAATCAAATCGCCAATCAAACCTTGTAATTGATCACGGTATTTTTGAAGTTGATAAAACAACTTATTGCGAGTATTCTCGCCTGAGTCGGGGGCATAAAGAATTCCTAATATTCCACCAACTGCCGCACCCGTTACGAATGCCCAAAATGTTCTTGATGATTTACTCATTTTTTTATTTATTATCTATCAATCCACGTCCAGATTTTGGGGTTGAATAATTTTTTGCTAATTCAATATACTCGTTAATTGAAACCTTTACGGGAATACTCGGAAAGTGAATCATTTCGGCTAATCCCAATTTTAGAATCAACAAATCGGTCATTGCCAAGCGATCACCTTCCCAATTTTGCGTCTGATCGATGATAATTTTTTCGTAAGATTCCTCATTGTCCAATACATTATTAAAAAGGTCGATAAAGTAATATTTATCATCTTCCCAATTCATTGCCAAGGGTTGCAAAGCCAAATCTTCAACATTCGAAATTTTGAAAGTTTTGATTATCATACTTTTCAAAACCTCTTTATTTTCACCCCAATTTAAGTCTTTTTCTTCAAAATAATCTGTAATAAGGTAATGTTTAAAGATGAAAGTTTTGCAAAAATAAATTACTAAAGTCAAATCTTCCTCAAAAGTATGTTCTGGTTTACGAAGATACGACTGGAATTCGGTATCAGGCAAGACGGCATCCAAGAAAATTTTACGAAGAAAATTTTGGTCATCATCCGTCCATTTAACATTTTTACGGATAGATTCAGTTTCCAATTCTGGAAGATTTTGAAGAGCAATTAAAACTTTATTTCTGGCTAAGCGAGAAGTTTTTATATCTGTCTCTACCAAACGGCGTTGTTCATCCCAAACAGCAATTTCTTTGATCTCCAGTAAAATTTGAAGCATTTTAAGGTAAACATGATAAATATTTTCCACTTCATTTACCATCGTCTTGATGATATTTGCACGTTCTTTTTTTACGGCTTCACGATATAATAAAAGGGATTTTTTGGCAGCATTTTTAGATTCTACGGGTATGTCATCATCCGTATCTTTCTTCTGAAATAACTCTTCGTAATGTAATTCAGCTAATTTTTTGAATCCTTCAAGATTTTGAATTTGCTGTTCTTTGGGAATCATTAAGTCGAGATTAGGCAAGAAAGACTCTGCGATTTGGTCGTAAAATCGTTGATAATCAGCTCGTTCGGCTGTGCGGAAGGCATATAGATTTTGAAAAGCCTTAGTTCGAAGAAGTCGTCTGTTTACCATTGTGTGTCTGGATGGTTTGTGATTGGTGATTTGTGATTGGTGATTTTAAAATCCCCAATTAAATTCCAAACTACCATTCTATTTTAAAGAACGTTTTTGTTTTGAGTTTTGAATTTCATTAATGTCTATGACAAAACTGATTACAAAATTAGTATTTTTTTAAGATAAAAGGCTCTTTTTAGGCAAATTTATTGTGATAAAAAATGATTTGGGTTTTGAATGAAACATAAAATATGCGTGGCACGGCTAAACAAAAATCTTTCATAATCTCAGCCATTTGTTTAGTTGTGCCACCCATTTGAATTTAATCAGTAACGATTTTACGTAAACCGCTTTCTGTAAATAACAAATCTTAACGTTTCCATGAACAAAGCCATACTCACTTTCTTACTCTTTTCTTACCAAATTTCCACTTTTGCACAGCCCTCTTGGAAACCCATTACTCAACAAACCAAACCCTGGTCTCGGTGGTGGTGGCAAGGAAATGCCGTTAATCAGAAGGGTTTGACTTTCAATTTGGAAGCCTATCAAAAAGTGGGTTTGGGAGGTATGGAAATCACTCCAATTTATGGCGTGAAAGGTTCAGAAGCTCAATTTATTGACTTTCTTTCGCCCAAATGGATTGAAATGTTTACGCATACTCTGAAGGAAAGCAAGCGTTTGGGTTTGGGAATCGACTTGGCAAATGCTTCGGGCTGGCCCTTTGGGGGGCGTTGGGTAACCCCCGAAGATGCGTGTAGATACGTGGCTCACCGAGTGTTTACCTTGAAAGAGGGTGAGAAAATCAACGAGCCAATTACCTTTCAGCAAAAACCATTGTTACGTTTTGTATTGCCTAAGAAAGTAGAAATCATTTCCTTACAACAGCCAATTTCTAAGAATGATAATCTCCAAGAATTAGCAATTGACCAAGTAAGATTTGAGAAAACGTTGCCTCTGAATACGCTCATGGCATATTCAGAAACGGGAGAAATTTTAAATTTGACTGATAAAGTAAAGGATGGAATATTGGACTGGCAAGTCCCCAAAGGAACGTGGACACTCTATGCTATTTTTGAAGGATGGCATGGCAAAATGGTAGAACGTGCAGGACCAGGTGGCGAAGGTGATGTGATTAACCATTTTTCAGAAAAAGCCCTTAAAAATTATCTTGGAGCTTTTGATAAAGCCCTCAGAAAGACCGATTTGAGTAATATG
>JANPIG010000355.1:0-9046 GCA_031424875.1 Cytophagales bacterium | reverse complement strand
AAAATTGATTCAAAGGCTTTAATTACCGTTTTTTTGTTGGTTTTAGCGTAACGGTTTAATTCTGATTCGTTCTTGTGTCCCGATGCTAAGATTATTACCGACCTATCCAAAGCGTATTCATTAATGTATTTATCAATAAATGTTTTTCGGGCGGTGTGATACCAAAGATGTTTTTCTATGCCTACTTTATCGGCACAGTCTTTAATAATTCGATTCATTTCTTGATTTGAACGAACAGGAAATTTTAAATTATTGCAGCCGCCATACTTTTCAATTAACCTCATAGCTTTTGAATGAAGTGGTACAAAAAACTCGGTGCTGGTTTTATGCCTGTAAAACTTGCCTTCATTCTCCTGATTTTGTGAAGATAAAGGGAATTTTCCAAGTGTAGCACGTTCACCGCTAAGTGTAATTCTACAATTAACCGTGGCGGTTTGCTTGTCAGATGAATAACGTAGATGATACAAGACTTTAATGTTTTTCATGGCTTTGGTTTATTAAAAATTAATAGTAGGGATTGAATTAACCGCTTTTTGCTTCATTTCATTTGAAGTACGAATGTATTTAGCGGTGTGTTTGAGCGATGTATGACCGAGTAGCTTAGATATTGTTAAAATATCACTTTCGTAGTAGGCTAATAAAGTTCCGAACGTATGACGGGCAACATGGAACGTAATATGCTTTTCTATTCCTGCACGTTTCGCCCAATAGTCAAGACTTTTTACAGTCGAACCATGAGAGGGTAATTTAAAAACAAGGTCTTCTTTATCCGTGGGCGTTCCTAAAATCTTGATAGCGGTATCATTCAAAGTAATTTCAACTTTTCCCCCGTCCGTGGCTTTATCTTTGGTCTTTGATTGTTCAATTTTCAAAACGTTGTCATTAATGTTTTTCCATTGTAACGCCTTAACATCGACAAAACGAAGTCCAGTATTGCAACAAAATAAAAAGGCTCTCTTTACCTCTGAATTGCCACAGTGAGCATTAGCCAATAGTTGTAACTCCTCAATGGTTAAAACATCTTTGGCAATACTCACATCTGTTTTGAAATTTCTAATATCTTGTGAAGGATTGGTTCTAAAAAGTTTGTCCCTTGTGGCTTGCCTAATCATTTTCTTGAATCGTGCAAAATACGTAGAAGGACTTTCACCGTTTAGCATTTGGCTCAAATGTTCCTTGAAGTCGTGGCAGAAGGTTTCTGTTATTTCTTTGGCTGTAATGTGCGGAGGTGCAAACTCTTTGAAGTGCAACAAAACGGCTTTCATTACTCTAAGGTCTTTTTTAGGGTATGCGTTTACGTATCTTTCTAAATAGCTTATGAAGTCTTGATTTTTGACTTTTTTCTGTTCGGTAATATCATCAATTTCATCGCTGAAAAATTGGCGTTCTCTTTCGGCTCTGATTAATTCCGCTTTTGCATAAATTTCTTTATTGTGATGTCGCTCTAAAACGGTCTTTTCTTTCTCGAATACATGAAGGTTCAAATATTCCCTTTGGCGTTTTTTGTCTTTACTCCAATCCAAGTATAAGGCTAACCGATTATCAGCGGTTTTTGTGTCCCTTAATTTAACCCTTTGTTTAACCGCTTGCTTTGCCATTGATATACCGTTGTTTGGTTGTTGTTGTCAATGCACAAAAGTAACAATATTTTTCTATTATGTCAGAAAAGTGTCAGAAATTTTCGTATTTATTTTTTCAATATACTTATTATCAATTAGTTACAAGTATAATTATGTACCCGTCCCCGGTACTATTACCCAAAAATTAAAGGTGTAAATGTCAGTTTATCTGATGTTTACACCTTTTTTGTTTTGTTAATTTTTCAGTTTATACTCCGAAATCTCCGCTCCTGCAATAATTAATTTATTATCAACACTGCTTTTCTCAAAGGCTAATACAAGCCTATCATCCCAACCCGATGGACGATACATTTTGCCCGCTAAAAATCTGAAATTTTGCTCTACGAAAGTCTCTAAATTTGTCTCGGGTTTTACTTCGTAGAAAATATATTTCTCTGTTAAAAATTCTACGATTTTCTTACGAAATAAATTTTTGGCGGAATCTTTAAATTTATTGATTTGTGCCTGATTATTAGATACATACGATTTGAGCACATATAGAAAGTTGATATTATAGGTCTGTAAAATGAGCGTATCTCTATCAAAAAGTCTATTCTCAAAATGCTTATTTTTTTCAAAATTACGATAGTGTTTTAGGTCTTCTGTTTGAAAATCTAAGTCTTCATTCAACACCGCACTGATGAAGAAATTTGGGGTAATATTATAACCTTCCGTCAGTTCGTCACGATAACGAATATTGTTTTCTAACGCTCCTTTTTCATTCAATACATCAACGTTATACTGAATCACATTCTTTGCATAAGTATATTGTTTGGCAATAGCGTTTTGCCCTGTCTGGGTCGTGTCTTTGTAATATTTACTATCGCCAATGTGATAAATTTGATCTTGATTGGTCAATAAATCTTGATACGGATAAATGTGGTCAATCTCTTTGCCATCTTTGTGATTTTTGAGATATTTCGGTAAATTTGGCTCCGACAAAAGCGTATCAATCATGTCCTCAAAAACAATATTGAAATCACGAACCAATACGATTTCTTTGTGATGTTTTTTACTTTTTATCTTGTCTTGACGAAGGAAATAAGCATACAATAAGTCCCATAATTTCAATAATTTATCCGAAAAATATTTGTATTTTATTTGCTTTAAAACTATCGTTCCTCGCTTCAATAAATTTTCTAAATCTCTACCTTTGTAAGCGATAAATAACTGATTTGCAGCTATTTGCAGATGATACGTTTTGTTGAAATGACTTAATACCGAAGACAAAATGACCAATAACTCTTCGTCATAATTAAGCGTTTTTTGTTTTGTTAGCGTATCCACATATACGGGTGAACTGCCTTGTAACATTGGCATTTTCTTGGCAATGGTTTTATGCCAACTTACTTGCTGGTTTTGGGCAGAATTAGTCTTTTTAATGAACGTAAACAACGCCTGATTTTCACGATTGAAACGGATAAGACTCTGGATTAAATCTAACTCTGTTACGTCCTTTTCACCTAACGTTGAAATTACATTGGCTAAGTCGCTATTTTCGGTGATGGTATTGGCTTGCTGGCGTTTTTGAAACTGGCGAATTGCTAAATAATGCCATGTGGTGATACTGAAAAGAAAATCTAATTCCTTTTTTAGCATCGACTCTCGAAAGACAGGATTGTGGTCTAAATCAAAAATATCTTCGGGTTTGTACTTTCCAAACACTTTTTTATTCTCAATAAAAACCTTCGGTAAAATCATCACGGGTTCGTTCATATCAGGTTCAAAATAATAACCGATATAATTGACTTTTACTTTCTGATTTTGAAGAGGTACATAATATCGTTCGCTCAGAATTGGCGAAATTAAAGATAAGTCGTAGGGGTATTCTTCAATAATAATTTTCATTTATTTTCTTTTTCAAGATATTTCATAAAGCCTTTTAATTTCACAACTCCCTCATTTTCAAATAGTTCGTTAAAAGTAAAATCAATCGCATTATTATCTTGATTCAAATATTTGAAAATACTATCGGCTGATTGATGTTCGTCTTTAAAAATCTCTGACCATAAATAGAACATCACTTTGTTTTGAAATTGGGCTAAGGAAATGGTGTTATTTTCATCAACCGAAACAAAATAAACGCCAATTTTTTTATCTTCTGATTTAGTGATTTCCTTGATTTTTTCATTCACATTTTCAATAAATGAACGCCAAGAATATTGTGTTTCATCATCAAAAACTATCTTGATTTCATTGGCTTTATCGTTGAATTCAATAGGTACATATTGCCAATCCCAACGACGTTTGAAGGCTGAATCCATTGGGAAAAGTGATTGGTCGGAGGTGTTCATGGTAGCATAAATCAACAAATTGGGTGGTAAAATCAGTTGTTCTGAATTTGCTAAACCCTGTGATGCTAAATAGTTAGCCAAATCTGCATTGGCATCAATTGGATAACATGAATAACCATCTTCTTTACGGTCGAGACATTGGAATAAATCTCCGAAGATTTGAGCACAATTACCTCGATTTATCTCTTCGATTGCCAAGAGAAAATTTTGTGTTGGGTTTTGATAGGCTTTCACGTAAGCCTTTGTAAATGCCTGTGGAACAAACTGATAAGTGATTGAATCCCCTTTCATAATGGGTTTGTAGCCACCTACGAAAGAATGATAATCGGTATCTGGATGAAAAGTAGTGCGGACAACTTCTAAATCATTATCCTTAGCAAATTTTTGCATTGCTGTTGATTTGCCCGTGCCTGGCGAACCGAAGTAGATTTTTTGTTTACACCTGATATTATTTCTATTTACTACCACCTCTTTGTGACTATTTTTTTGAATTTCAATGGTATCATTAAGCTGAAAAAGTTCAAAAGTTTTGTTAGTAATTTTTATTTCAAATAAATCACTATATTCATTATTTACTAAGTTTTGTACACTTATTATATCCAAATTCTTTCCATCTTTAAACCTCCATTGAGTAGAAAGATGAGCATAAAACTCATTATTTTGAAAAAAGGGATCTATAAAAAATCTAATATAATCACCAGATACCAGGTCATCAGCTTTTACTTTATCTTTTGAAATATAAATGACATTAGTAAGATTATATTTTGGAATGCTCCTTTTATTTACATCTTTACCTTCTATTATAAGATCTTTTAATCGAATCCATCCATTTTTAACGTTAGCAATTTGTTTAAAAACTGCATTTGCAAATTCTTTGCGATTAGTTGTTTTGTAGAGGATTTTCATCTTTCGGGTTATTTGTTTTGCTTGTTAAAAGTTGCTTTTGATATTCGATTATTTCATTCTTTAACTCAACCTCTTTTTTTAAAAATTCAATTTCTTGATTTTGTAAATAATGATTTACAGAATTTTCTTCCAATCTTTCTTTTCCATCTATTAGAGAATAATAAGTAATTTCGAAATTTGAAACAATATTTATTATCATATTGAGTGTAGGATTGGCTACCATCGTTTCTATTTGTCCAATCATTGCTCTTGTCGAATTTATTTTATCCGCAAACTCTTGCTGAGTTAAGTTATTATTTAACCTCAATTGCTTTATTCTTGCATTAATTGAATCTATTTTGTTAGTTTTATTCACATTTTGTTATTTTTATTTTCTTTTTTAATTTTTTTATCCTACATTTGTTGAGTAATAAAATTCTAAAATCATGCAAAATGAGTTTCTAAATGAAAGCATTGTAGGAGTAATTATCTCTGATTCTTTTAGTAGAGAAAATAATACTATTAGATTAAATTCAATAGATGTCCCAAAAACTGTTTTAGAAAAAAAGTTAGAAGAAACCTTTAATATGAGATTTCATCTTTGTGGAAATTCACCAGAAGAGTTTTTCTACTTTGAAAATATGTATTTCAGTAAAAATTATAGAGCTTACATACGACCATACGATACGCCAGATGAAAGAAATATGGCTCATGAAATACTGAACATAATCGTAAATTTTTACGCTTCTGCAACAGCATTAAATGTTACTTACCTATATAAATTAGAATCTTGGGACGACCAATTTAAGACATTTTACAGAAATTTTAGCTAATTATAATTTAGCTGCCAATTCCCCAATTTCAACTTTTCATTATTATTACTTTCTTCATCAATAATATCTTTTAGTATTACTCCTTTTCTCTTTCCTTCTGGAAATTGAAAGTCTATATCATCTTTATAACCAACACAGTACCATCTTTCTCGTGCTTGTGGTAACCCAAAATCAAGGCTATTTAAAACTTGCCATTTTACCTTATATCCCTGTTCCTCTAATGATTTTATAATTATTTGTAATGTCTCACCATTCAGATGAGACTTCAATCCCTTAACATTTTCTAAAAAAAACATTTTAGGTTGATGATATTCTATAATTCTTATAACATCAAAAAATAAAGTACCACGTGTCTTATCTTCAAACCCTTGATTTAGACCAGAATAGCTAAATGGCTGACAAGGAAATCCTGCCGTTAATATATCAAAAGGAGGTATTTCAGACGCATCAATTTTAGTAATATCACCATAAGGTTTTTCTCCAAAATTTTCAGCATACGTTTTTTGAGCAAATGAATCAATATCGGAAGAAAACACACAATCAATATTATTACGCTCCATTGCTAATCTGAAACCTCCAATTCCACAAAATAAATCTATACCTCTAAGTCTTTGATTATCAGATTTTTGAGTATAGATTATTTCACGCTGAAAATCTTCTTCCTCAACCATCATCAAATTATTTTCTACTAAATAACTCATATTTTCCATAATTTAAAACTCCAAAACCCCTTGTATGGTGTTTTTAGAGCGAATGTATTTGATTTTTTCTTCGGCAATTTTTAATACTTGTTCAGAGTTGGTTTCGTCTATCAAATCGTAGGCAACTCGGTCAGATAAGTACATAATCGTGAGTTCTTGCAAGTCTAAGTTAAACAATTCTGCTAACTTAATGATATGCTCACGATTTGGATGGCGGGTATTTTTTTCAAATTTAGCGATTGTACTCGTATCAATATCAAGATATGCCGCAACTTTCCGCAAAGGTAAGTTTTGTTCTTCTCGATGTTGTCGAATTACTTCACCAAAAGATTTTTTTATGGTATCCATATTTTTTAGAATAAAATATTTGGACAAATATTGTCAATAAACATTGCAAATCCAAATTTATATTTATTTCAGCGAAATACAAACAAAAAACTCCCTCAAAAAACCAATTCTGAGGGAGTTTTAAAGCTAATGAGGCTCTGAGGCTACTTATTCCCATAAGCCTTATCCAAAAACAAATATCGCCCATCATTTTGAGCTTTTTCCGTTCTTGATTCTGTGTCAATAATCATTACGGGCGGGGTTAAATCTCCTGCCTTGGCAACCGTCCATTCGGGTAATTTTGCTCCGTTGGGATTGCCCGTTTTGATAAAATTGGCAAAATAATTCAGCATCGTGTCTGATACTTTGTAGTCATCGGCAGTCCAAGCGTATTCTTTTACAAGGTGGAGGTTTCCCATGCAATATTCAATCTCACAAGCGTGCGGAGCTCCTACTGCTTGGGGAGGTTTTGGTATATTTTGGTCTTTTTTAACCGTACCACCTGCCAAACCCGATGCCATTGAATTATCTACTAAGTCTGGTCTTAATTTACTATACAAATAACGATAGATGGGTTGTGTGCTATTATTTCGGTGCAAATCAAACCATTTCCAAGTGCTGTATGAAATAAATCTATCCGCCGCCAATGCCGTTGCCGATAGCTCAATTTCTTTTTCAGAGCCGTGTGGATATAGCTTCAATACCTCCTCAAAATCGGTTGGATTTTCTTTTTTTACCCTGGCTACAAAGTTTTCATCTTTGTAGGGTTGCCCCTGCATAAAGGCTTGACCAGGAATTTCGGCTGAATTCCAACCTACCAGAAGCGGTATTTGGGCTTGTTCTTTGGCGGCAAAAATTTGCGGAAGGGTTTTTGGCAGAAAATAGCCATCCAATACTACTGGAAAACCAAATCTTTTTGATTCCCCATATATTTCATAAACCTCTTTGGTTGACAAGGCTCTCAAACCTTTCAGAGTAGGCACTCCTGCATTTTTGGCAAATTCTGCTCCTTGTTTTTCGGCTTCTGCCAAGGTTACGGGTGCCATTGTGGGCGTAATACCTGCTCCACTTTCACCAATTGCTCCCATGATTAACCCTTTTGATAAGGGAGATGCCATTTGATAACTCACTGATATTGAACCCGCTGATTCTCCTGCGATAGTTACTTTTTTAGGGTCGCCACCAAAAACGGCAATATTTTTTTGTACCCATTTCAAAGCCGCAATTTGGTCAAAATAACCATAATTCCCCGATACTTTTTGAGGAGATTCGGCACTTAATTCTGGATGGGCAAAATTCCCAAAAACGTTCAAACGGTAATTGCAGGTAACTACTACAATGCCCTTTTTCGACATACTTTCGCCATCATATCTGGGTTCTGAGCCGTCTCCTGCTACATTGCCACCGCCATAAAAATAAACCAATACGGGCAAATCCTTAACGTTTCGTTTGGCAGGAGTCCATACATTAAGGTACAGGCAGTCTTCGCTCAAACCATTTGAGCGAGAATTCATATCGCCAAAAACGATTGCTTGCATTGGGCGAGGTCCAAATTTTTTGGTCTCTTTTACACCACTCCAATTATCAAGGGGTTGGGGTGCTTTCCAACGTAGTTCTCCTATGGGTGGTTTGGCAAAGGGTACGCCAAAATAGGTTTGTACACCCGTTTTGGTATCATAATTACCTTCAATTACGCCATTTTCAACACTTGCCTGCACCGCAAATGAATTGTTATTTTGGGCGTTTGATAGCATTGTCATACATAGTCCTACACTAATTAATAAGAGTGTTTTTTTCATTGTGTTTGAATTAAATACATTATTGTCTCATATTGCGACAATAATAATTGGTTTTTTAAAATAATCCTATTTATTTTTGAAAAAATTATGCTAAACTGAATAAATAAGTGGAAGAAAAAGATTTTATGCGGCATATTGCCTACGACTCCGTGATTTTTGGATTTTCGGGCGAGCAATTGAAAATTCTAATCATGAAATATCATAATACAGGTTTATTTGCGTTGCCTGGGGGTTTTGTGAATAGAAATGAAAACTTGAATGATGCCGTCAGGAGGGGACTTCATGAGCGAACTGGTTTAGATAATATCTTCTTGGAGCAGTTCTATACTTTTGGAGATTTGGCACGTTACAAACCCGAAATTATGCAGACCATTCTGGACTCGAATGGGCGATATTCTGATGAACTTAGCTGGATGCTCGACCGTTTTATTTCGGTGGCATATTATGCCCTGATAAATTATAATGACGTTGTGCCTACGCCTGATGCCCTTTCGGATTCCTGTGACTGGTATGCCCTTGATGAACTGCCCAGTTTGATGCTCGACCATGCGGAAATTGTGGCAAAAGCCCTACAAACACTGCGGGATA
>JANPIG010000354.1:0-4907 GCA_031424875.1 Cytophagales bacterium | reverse complement strand
AGATATGCCTCGTCTTACAGGACTGGATTTTATACGAATGTTATCACCTCGTCCACTCGTCATTATTATTACTGCTTATCCGAATCATGCGCTCGAAAGCTATGATTTGGATGTAGTAGATTATTTAGTAAAACCTGTTTCATTCGACAGATTCAAGAAATCGATAGAAAAAGCACAACGAAATTTCATAAATTTAAGAGAAGAGATTTCGGATGCTCATACCACTTTGTATGTAAAAGAGTCTGGAAAGATGATTAAGGTAGAATTTACTGATATAATTTATGTAGAAGGATTAGGCGATTACGTAAAAATCGTAACCAAAGATCGTCCAATTACCACGCTCTCTACTTTAACAAAAGTAATAGAGACTTTACCAGCTACGAGCTTTATGAGAGTTCATAAATCTTTTATTATTAATACTAATAAAATTCATCTGATTGATAGTGCTAATAGCCTTGTAGTGCTTAGTGATAAAACAGAAATAACCCTTGGAAGGGCTTTCAAGCAAGATTTTATGGCTCGATTCAGACCTATAAATTAATAATTTTTAATGGAAAGATTAGCTAATTATATTCTCCAATTATATCCAATTGAATATGTTCCTCTTAAGAGAAGAATAACATTTCATGCCATTTTTTGGGGCGTTTTTTTTATTTCTCTTCTGTTAGGTTCAGGGTTTCCTTCTGATTCAATTATTATTCGTTTTATCGGAGCAGCCTCTTTTACCATTAACAGTAGTATGTTTTTTTATGTATTTACATATTTTATACCTTATTTATACTCAAGATATGCTGGATTGAATAAATTTTTACTTATCAGTATTACCATCATAGCCTTCTATTTTTTGATGGCTTTAGAGACATACGGTCGAGTAATTTTTGTATTAGATAATCATTGGATAATAAATCAAAATAAAAGGATATATGAAATTTATTATAATGTGTATAAAAGTGGCTTTTGGTCATACTTCCGAGTAAATAACTTACTCACAGATACGATTCAACTTCTATTTACAGCCCTGCCTGCCTTCTTTTTGAAATTTCTCAGAATATTTACTAAGGTATTTGCAGAAAAAAAACAATTAGAAATAGATTTTTTACGCTTACAAATTAACCCTCATTTTTTGGTGAATACTCTCAATAATATTTATAGTTTAGTAGTAACCGAAGATATACGAAGCTCTGATGCTATTTTGTCTTTATCCAATCTGTTGAATTATGTGTTATACGAAAGTTCTTTGCCTACTGTAAGCGTTGAGAAAGAGGTTACTTTCTTGCAAGATTTTGCTTCTTTGGAACAAATTAGAAATTCATCCAAAGTGCAAGTAAAAACGAATATTGAAGGTGAGTTAGTGGGAGAGATTGCTCCCCTTATTCTGATTGCTTTTATTGAAAATGCTTTTAAGCACGGCGTAGGAGATTCGACCCTTCAGAGTTACGTTCACATCAATATCAAAGTAGAGAATAATAATTTATTTTTGAGTGTCATTAATAGTAAAGTACGTAAAGTTTCCGAAAAGCAAAAGAAGAGACTCGGGGGAATCGGTTTAGTAAATGTTCAAAAACGCTTAAATTCTATATACCCAAATCGTCATAGTCTTGAGGTAATTTCAGAACCTCATAAACATCAAATAGCCTTATCAATTGTATTAACGTAGAATCTAAAAAACGTTTGTCGATTAATGAATGTTGTTTGACGGAATTGTAATGTCGTTAATCGAAAATCTATTTTTGGCTTTAATATTCTTCGCAAATTTGAATCAACAAAAAAATAAAAAACTTAGTAATCTTAAACCCCAAATACTATGAAAAAGTCAAACTCAAATTTAGCCGTAGCCAAAAGTACCATTACCGTTTTTGATGATACAAAACAAACTGTAAAGCAAGCAACAACCTCTACTATCCTGTGTACTATATTCTAACTCTTTAAATGTCGTTTGTCGATGGAGGAATGTCGTTTATCGGAAATGTAATGTCGTTTATCGAAAAAAATACTCAGCAATAACTGATTTAGATAACTTTGATTAAAGAAATGCAAGCAAGATTATGAAAAAGACATTAGGAACTTTTTTTGAAAATGTAGCCAGGCAAGATAAAGGTTTGTTTTCTGAAATTGAATTACTGGGTGATGAAGCTGGGCAAACTATCAGAGGAGGAGATAAAGATTATGCTCCAAATTATGAAGAAGAAGCAGATAATAAAAAGGCTTTCAATTGGTTTACTCCTTCAATTTTGTTAAATCTTTAAATGAAATTAAAATGGCAAAGAAACTATTTACTATAGCTCGAAGTGATAAGAAAACACGCAGCAAAGCTCTTGAGCTTTTGGATAAGGAAGAAAATATTATTGATGCTTTTGAAGTGTTTGGAGGTAAGAAAGATATTGACTTTGAGAATGCCAATTGGATAGAAAATCAGGCTTCGTTTGAGATAAAAGCAAATTTTAATGAGTCAAATAATTTATTCTAATGAATTCAGATCAGGCAATTATCAAAGGATTAGTTTTGAAGGTAGCCAGTCGATGCAATTTGAATTGTGAGTATTGTTATATGTACAATCTGGGCGATACAACCTATAAGTCTCAACCCAAAGTAATGAATTTAAAGATTATAGATGCGTTGTTGAGTAAAGTAAGAACCTATTTAACTGAAAGCGGGAGTAAAACATTTAGATTTATCTTTCATGGTGGCGAACCACTGATGGTAAATTATAATTTTTACCAAAATTTTGTTGATAAAGTAAAAGAATTACTCCCTGCTTATATCAAGATAGACTATACTATTCAAACAAACGGGGTATTACTTTCGGAAGAGTGGTGTAAAGTGTTAGGCAGATTAGGTATTCGGATTGGAATAAGTTTAGATGGTTTTTCAGAAGAAGAAAATCGGTTTAGGGTAAATCATCAGAGGAAAAGCTCATTGAATGATACTTTACAAGGGTTACGTAATGCACAATTATCTGAATACTTAAAGTATGAACCAGGATTATTAATGGTAATTAATCTTAGTAACAATCCAGAGCAATCATACTTCAATTGTAAAAGATTAGAAATCAGACATATAAATTATGCTTTGCCACATGGTAATTACCGTAACTTTCCTGATAATTTTGATACAAAACAAACAAATTATGCAGATTGGTTGATTAGATTATTCAATGTTTGGTTTAATGATAGAAATCGGGAAAAACCTCAAATTACTCTTTTTAATCAGATTCTCAATCTTATTTTAGGAGGTAGTGGCGTTTATGATAATTTTGGAACAGGACAAAATGTTTATCTAATTATTGAGACCAACGGTGATATCGAACCACAGGATAGCTTAAAAGCCTGTGGAGAGGGCTTTACCAAAACATCTCTTAACGTACAAACTCATCAGTTGCGAGATTCTCTCGCACATCCACTAATCAAACTATGTATTGAAAATCATCAAAAGCTTTGTATCAAATGCCAGCAATGTGAAGTGGTGGATATTTGTGGAGGAGGGTTGTTGGCTCATCGTTTCAATCAAGAAAATTACTTTAATAATCCATCTATTTATTGTAAAGACTTAGAAAAATTGATTCGTCATATCAGTAGGCAAGTTGAGTCTAAATTAGAAAAATCTGTTATTTATAAGGATGAATCTCTTTAAACTTTCAATTAAACGATTAATAAAATGAATAAGTTATTTCTTCTTTTCGCATTGATAATCGCAAATTGCGGTTTTGCTCAGAATTATGCTTACATCGAAAAAGATAGTATTGCTAATTTGCATTATCGTTTATCAGACAACCAAGAGCTGTATAATATTGATATGTACTTTCCTTATGATGGTGGAAACAAGGGCGTAGAAATCTCAAAACTATCTATTGCCAAATCTACCTTTGCATATCAATTAGAGTTGAAAAATCCTCTAATTATTACTTCTTCCACTCAACTCTTGATGCCTGTTTTTTTTACTGAAAACGTCAAAAATATTGAAATTATAATTGTTGATAGAGAGGGAAAAGGGTTTTCTGTTTCCAAAAAAATTGATTTTGAAGGCTATCAAACGAGTATTTTTAAAGCGTTATATAAAAATGACAATATTGTTGAAAATCTTGAAAATACTTCACGTATATATATAAGCGTTATCCCTTTTGATATACAAAAACCAAACAAATTAATTTTAAGTGATTTGATTATAGCGGATTATAAGAGAGCAAAAGTTATCTCACCTTTGCCCCTTTTCAAGAAGATGTATGCTGTTAATAATGCTGATGGAATCAAAAAAATAAATCCAATTTTTAAGGATGGTAAGAGTAATACGGATTGGTTTTCGTTGGAGTATTGTATGTCTCCTGTTGTAATAGCGACAACCAAGACTTCGGAAGGGAATAATAAATTACTTTACAAAGTATTAAGGGCCTGCACAGATGATTATCCTTTCTATCAAGAAAAAAAACAAGATAAAGAAGATATTCTCAGGAAGTTAGATGCTATCTGGGTAAAGGATTCAATGAATTCTGAATGCGATTTAGCAGAGAAATTTCAGCAATTGCTTCGAAAATCCTTTCATGATGGACACTTTAAAATTGACTTGATTTGTAAAAAGGATAAGAAAATTTTAGGACCTATCAGAATGACTTATATTTCAGGAAAGTATCAAATTTCCGCAGTTTTAGATACTTTATTAGAAAAGCAAATCCCTTTGGGTAGTGTAGTGAGCCGTGTAAATAGTAAAAATGTACTAAGTATAGCTGATAGCTTAAAGATCCTTAATTATACTGACATTTATGCCAAAAACCGTGAACAATTAGTTTTCAATGATTTAGCAAAAGATATTTTGAGCGCTGAGGAAGGAAACAAAGTAATGTATGAATTTACTACTCCGACAGGAGAAGTAAAGGCTGTGAATGTAACGTATCAGAAAAAATATCAACTCAAACC
>JANPIG010000353.1:0-4630 GCA_031424875.1 Cytophagales bacterium | reverse complement strand
AAAACTTCCGAAGATAATAAAGAAGAAGATGGCTCGAAATAAGGATTCTTGAAGAATAGGAAAATAAAGAGAAATTGTATCTACCATGGCATTGGCAACAGCGGCATCGGCTAAGACTCCCACAAACCAAAACATGGCGTTTGCTAAGAAACCTGCGTAAGGGCCGAATGCTGCATCAATATAGGCATAAGCTCCTCCTGTTTCAGTAATTTGGCTACCAATTTCGGAAAAACAGAGCATAATCATCATCATTAACAGACCACATATAAGGTAAGCTAAAATACTGGTTTCGCCCAAAATATTGGCTATCAAGGCGGGTAGCACAAAAATGCCAGCCCCAACGGTACGATTTAAAGTATTAGCGGCTAAGCCCAATACGCCAATTTCTCTTCTTAAACCTTCTTGGTTAATATTCTCCATCTGTGTGGTTTTAATAGTGATTTCTGAAACTTAATCTATTGCTCAAATATAGACAAAAAAGCCTGTACAAATGAATTGAACAGGCTTTTAATATCAAAATTAAAAATATTTATTTCGCCAACTTCCGATAAGCCTCTGAATTTGTAGGGTCAAGTGATGTGAGCAAGGGAGCTATTTTCTTTCGTTCTTCTACGGGAGCATCTCCAAAAATATTTAATAATTCAGCGTATTTAGATTCAAAAAAAAGACGAAACCATACTTGTCCTGGACGAATTTGGTTCACTTGTTTAATTGTATTTAAATAATCAACTATCTGTTTGCGACTTGCAGCTGAATTAGTGGCATAATTATCCATTGCTAAACGGTGGTAATTATAAAACCCTTCTCTCAAAGGCTGTAATTGCTGATTTAGAAGGTTCTCGGAAACCCAATAACGATTTCTAATATCGTTAGATGCTCCCCAAGCTACATCTACATTTCGAGCAATATTGACTACATTCTGAGCCTTTTGAGCAAAATTTGTTCCTCCAAATTTTGCAAAAGAATCATAATCATAAGTAAGCGCTATATAAGCGTAAAACGCTAACATCTGTGTGAGATTATCGTTAAAATTGTTATCATTATAAGTCAAAGGAGTGCCTTGTACGTACTTAAAATTAAAACTTTTATCCACATAATTCAATAGAACCGTTTCGTAAGATGTACCATAAACAGGACGGCGAACTTGAAAATTTGCCGTAGCTTCATAATCACCCCCAGAAGAGGCTTTAATAAGAATTACTGATAAAGAGCAATTAATTTTTTCTTCGTTAGTGAAATTATCAGTTGTCCATCGACGATTGTTTAAGAAATCTTGCATCACATTCTGAATCTCTGGATAGATATTTGTTCCTCTTTGCTCATTCACTTGCAACTGGTCGGTGGTGATGGTTACTTTGCAGTTAAGTTCTTGGGCAAAAGTGTAATTACCAGTTATCAATAAACAGTAAACCGTAAACAGTAAACAGTTATTAGTAATCAGAGTAACTATTTTATGTTTAGAAATTTGGTACTTTTTCATAATTTGAATGAATATTTTGTAAAGCTTTTATACTGAAACTGATAGCGATTCCTTACCCGACAGTTTACTGTTCAATGATAACTGTTCAATGATAGCATCTACAATATCTTGAGCTACATTTTGTTTAGATTTTAAGTCAAATTCAATCATTGTGCCATCTCGTCTAATGATGCTGACTTTATTGGTATCATATCCAAAACCTGCCCCTACATTTTGTAAAGAGTTTAATACAATCATATCTAAATTCTTGGATTGAATTTTACCAATAGCATTAGCTACTTCATTATCAGTTTCCAAAGCAAAACCTACCATCAATTGCCCAGATCTTTTCTGTTGTCCTAATGTTTTGGCAATATCGGTAGTTTTGATCAGTTCTATTGTAAACGTATCTTCTTTCTTCTTTATTTTCTTGTCCGCTACTACGGCAGGAGTATAATCTGCCACGGCAGCGGCTAAAATAATGATATCTGCTTCCGAAAAATATTTTTGCGAAGCCTCAAACATCTCTTTTGCCGAACGCACTTTTACTAAGTTAATACCTGCATCAGGCGCTTTCAAAGCCACCTGCCCACTCACAAGCGTAACCTCTGCACCCGCTTTTGCCAGTTTATCAGCAATGGCATAACCCATTTTTCCCGTAGAATGATTACTGATAAATCGCACAGGGTCAATAGATTCTTGGGTAGGTCCAGCCGTGATGAGAACTTTTTTACTTTTCAAAATAAGATTTACTGAGAAATGCTTTTTCAAAATTTCTACCAATTCTTCAGGTTCAGCCATTCTTCCTTCCCCCACAAGTCCACTGGCTAATTCCCCAAAATTTGACTTAATCATTTGATTACCAAAAGATTGCAACTTTACGAGATTCTCAATCGTACTGGGATGTTGGTACATATCTAAATCCATCGCTGGAGCAAAAACTACGGGACATTTCGCCGAAAGATAGACGGCAGTCAGCAAATCATCACAGATTCCGTTGGCACATTTTGCTAGTGTATGTGCCGTTGCGGGGGCAATTAAAATAACGTCTGCCCACAATCCCAAGTCCACATGATTATTCCACGTACCCGTTTGGTCTTTCACAAATTCAGAAAGTACAGGTTTCTTGGAAAGCGTTGCGAGAGTTAGGGGCGTTATAAAATCTTTGGCGGCTTGAGTCATTACTACTTGAATTTCAGCCCCTTCTTTTATCAAAAGACGAACCAACGAGGCAATCTTATAGGCGGCTATACTGCCAGAAACTCCGATTAATATTTTTTTATTTGTAAGCATTGAAAAGTTTTGGGTAAAATCAAATCAAATTTATGGATTTCAATTCAAAAAACTTAATTCGGCTATTAAAATGGTTGGAGTTAAAGTCAAATTTTATTTTTGCAAGATCATCAGCAGTAAATTTTTATCGCTTAGAACCAATTTTCAAATGAATAAAAATAGTTTTTAAAATCTACTTTTATTATTAATTTCTCTTTCCTTTCTTTACATCTTAATATTTACTGACCGCCAACATGTTACAAAAAAAAGAGATATTTTTTTGGAAAGTACATCTTACGTTATGGGCTATGTACATAGCTTATACTACACTTCCAACTTACAAGCTTCCCGAAGGTGATGCCATTACTATTTTGTTTTTTTATTTACTCCATTTTGGTTCAATGGTTACTGTAACATATCTGTACAGATTATTTTACATTAAAATTGACAAAATACGGAAATACCAAAAAGTGTTATTTATTGTCCCCCTAATGGGAATTTTTACAACTGGAGGAATTTTTTTCTTACTAAATTCACATGGCTTTATCTATCATTATAAAAATTGGGAAAATGTACAAATTACTACCGAAATGCGTTTGGACTATCTACTCGAATGTATGTGGGACGTACTACCTTGGTTTTTCGGTTTTCATCTTTTCAAGTATGCGCAGACTTTAAAAGAGCGTGAAATTGGATTATTAAAATCTCTACACGATTCTGAACTTGACAGACTAAGGAAACAATTAAACCCTCATTTCCTTTTTAATGCCCTTAATGGAATCAGAGCTTTAGTCTTAATTGATCCTACTCAGGCCCGAGAAGCCATAGGACAACTATCTGATTTACTAAGGCTTTCCTTGAAAACTAACTTAGACACCAATATTACTTTAAGCGAAGAAAGAGAAATATTGGAAAATTATTTAGCCATTGAACAACTTAGGTTTCAAGACCGCATTACTTTTGAAATTGATATTCCTAACAACTTGAAAAAATATAAAGTATTACCCTTCTGTTTGCAAATTTTAGCCGAAAATGCTATCAAACATGGTATTGGAAAACAGAAAAAAGGGGGTATAATTAAAGTTTTAGCCGAGAAAAAGCACAATAATCTTATTCTGCAAGTAATGAATACGGGGTCATTTAAACATGAATCTGATTTTGTAGAAGAAAGTACAGGGATTGGATTAGATAATCTGATAAAGCGATTAAAAATTAATTTTGGAGAAAAGGGGAAATTTAATATTTGTGAAGAAAATCAATGGGTTACGGCGACCATAGTCTTACCTATGGAGGGTTAAAAATTATTCACCAAAAGCAAAAAGGGCTTTCGTTGATACGGAAGCCCTTTTTGCTTTTATAATTACATTACAATTACTTCTTTGCACGCTTCTCTAAAGCGGATCTTGGAATTACTAACATTCTACCCGTTTGCTGTCCATTGCGGATAGTAACAACTTTCAAAGTTAAGTCCACACCTTGAGGAATTTCAATAGGTCCTGAATACTTGGGTGAAAATTTATCAGGGAAAGTATCATCCATCGTATAATAAATCTCTGTACCTGGCACATCGCAAGTCATTTCGCATATCAGTTTTTCACCGTCTTTTTTCGTAGTAACAATAGCATCATAAACGGCTTTACTAATTTTTAGATTTGCCACATCAAAACGATTAAAATGTACTTCTGTACGGGCCACAAAATTATCCCAGTTCTTCTTTTCCTTCGGACTCCAAACAGATTCACTAATGGCAAATGCCCTCGGATAGGTCATATACAAGGCGTGACGGTAGTTTTGAACATTTTCTGTCCACAAATTCGCTTGTCCACCCAAAATATACTTGGCATCCGTACTGTCTGGTAATGGCTCAAATGAATAGGCTTTTTTCAAAGATAAACTTGA
>JANPIG010000352.1:0-1610 GCA_031424875.1 Cytophagales bacterium | reverse complement strand
GGCGAAATACAAAATCCTTTATTTCTTACCATTTTAGCAATAAAAATCTTGAAGGAAAATACATAGAAATTGCTGTTTTAGATAATCTTAAAATAGAAAATTTGTCATTTTTATTGAATGAAAAACCAGTAGAAATTATGTCAACTGAGCATAAAATAATTAAGTTAAAAATTCCAGAAACAGAACAATTAAGTAAAAATCTTGTACTCAAAATCAGTGCAAATAATGGTGTTTATTCACCTCGAATTCATCAAATTAGATTAACAATAAAACCGTAATTCATTGAAAAAGACAAATTTAACCCTCATTTTATTGATGCTTTTGGCAGGAATGGCCTTTGCTCAAAACAAGATTACTTTGAATACTGATTTGGCAAAAACCAAAATTGACAAACATATCTACGGGCATTTTGCCGAACACCTCGGAAAGTGTATTTACGGCGGAATGTACGTGGGCGAAAGCAATACAAAAATCCCGAATACCAATGGCGTTCGTAATGATGTAATTGCGGCCTTGAAAGATTTAAAAGTGCCAAATTTGCGTTGGCCAGGCGGTTGTTTTGCCGATACTTACCAATGGAAAGATGGTATTGGACCCAAGGCAAAGCGTCCGAGTATGATTAATGCTTGGTGGGGTGGTGTTACGGAGGACAATAGCTTCGGAACCCACGATTTCTTAGATTTATGCGAGCGTATTGGTGCTGAACCCTATTTGGCAGGAAACGTGGGAAGTGGTACGGTGAAAGATTTGACTGATTGGGTAACGTATGTGAATCACTCAACGGGAAGTCCAATGTCAGAATTACGAAAGCAAAATGGTCGTGCAAAGCCGTGGAATGTGAAAATTTGGGGTGTCGGCAATGAAGCTTGGGGTTGCGGTGGAAACATGACGGCTGAATATTACAGCAATATTTATCGCCAGTATGCCACATTCATGGCTGATTGGAATAACACTGGAGGTTTATATAGAATTGCCTCGGGAGCAAGCGACGGCGATTATGCTTGGACGGAAACATTGATGAAAAATATTCCGCATAACATGCTTTCAGGCGTTGCTTTGCATCATTATTCAGTATTGAGTTGGGCTGACAAAGGGCCTTCGGTGGACTTTACCGAAGCCCAATATTTCAAAACAATGGACGAGGCTTGGAAAATGGAAGAATTCGTAACTCGCCACTCAACAATCATGGATAAATATGACCCATCGAAGAAAATTGCCTTGGTAGTTGACGAATGGGGCGGTTGGTATAATGTAGAGGCAGGTACAAATCCTGGGTTTTTATATCAACAAAATACCATGCGGGATGCCATGATTGCAGGGATTACTTTAAATATTTTCAATAATCACGCTGACCGTGTCAGAGTTGCTAACTTAGCTCAAATTGTGAATGTTTTGCAGGCGGTTATCTTGACAAATGAGGAGAAAATGTTGCTTACGCCTACGTATCACGTCATGAAAATGTATAATGTTCACCAAGATGCAACGCTTGTGCCTATTACGATTGAATCGGCTTCGTATGAATATCAAGGCAAAAAATTAACGGCAGTTTCTGCATCAGCTTCCAAAGATGCTTCTGGAAGTTTGAATGTTTCTTTAACAAATATTGATTA
>JANPIG010000351.1:0-3973 GCA_031424875.1 Cytophagales bacterium | reverse complement strand
AAAACACACGGGTAAATCTGCCTTTTTGTTCGATATTGCTCAGAGTGATAACGTCTATATCTTGGCTTGGACAACCACGCCTTGGACACTTCCTGCTAACTCGGCTTTGACGGTAGGCAAAAATATTGATTATGTCCTCGTAAAAACCCGTAATCCTTACACTTTCGAGCCTGTGAATGTGGTTTTGGCGAAAAATTTAATCGCTAAATATTTCAACGAAAAAGGGAAAGATGGTGATTTTGCCACTTATCAAGATGGCGACAAAATCATTCCATGGACAGTAATTTCTGATTTCAAAGGTAATTTTTTGGAAGGCATAGAATATGAACAATTGATGCCGTATGTTCAGCCCGAAAGTGAGGCATTCAGAGTAATTATTGGTGATTTTGTTACCACAGAAGACGGTACGGGTATCGTTCACACCTCCCCAACTTTTGGAGCGGATGACTTTCGGGTTGCGGCTCAAAATGGTATTCCAGCCATTTTTGTGAAAGATGAAAATGGTAAAGATGTACCCATTGTGAACCGTCAAGGGCGTTTTGTAGCTGAAATTACGGACTACGCCAACGAACCCGTAAAGGAGGCGTATTTAAGCGATGAAGAAAAAGAAATTGAGAGAATCAATCAAGGCAGAGAGAAATATTTATCGGTTGATGAGCGAATTGCGATTCAATTGAAAACTGAAAATAAGGCGTTTAACGTTCAACGTTTTGAACACCCTTATCCGCATTGTTGGCGAACTGACAAACCCATTTTGTACTATCCTTTGGACTCTTGGTTTATTCGCACAACGGCTGTAAAAGACAAATTAATTGCCCTAAATAATACCATCAACTGGAAACCCGAATCCACAGGAACGGGGCGTTTTGGCAACTGGTTAGAGAACCTTGTGGACTGGAATTTGTCTCGTTCACGCTATTGGGGAACCCCTTTACCCATTTGGAGAACCGAAGATGGTGATGAAGAAGTTTGTATCGGTTCGGTGGAAGAATTGGTAAATGCTGTAAAACATTCGTTGAAAGATGATGCATTATCGGCAGAGCAACGTGCTAAGAATGAGACGTTTATCCAAAAAATAAATACACCACAACTCGACCTTCACCGCCCATTCGTGGATGAAATTTATATGATTTCTCCTTCTGGAAAAGTGATGTCTCGTGAATTAGATTTGATTGACGTTTGGTTTGATTCGGGAGCGATGCCTTTTGCTCAATGGCATTATCCGTTTGAGAATAAGGAAATTTTCCATCAATCGTACCCCGCTGATTTTATTTCGGAAGGTGTTGACCAAACTCGTGGTTGGTTCTTTACGCTCCATGCCATTTCGGCGATGGTTTCTGATTCTGTTGCCTTCAAAAATGTAGTTTCTACGGGATTGGTTTTAGACAAAAATGGCGAAAAAATGTCCAAGAGTAAGGGAAATGCCATTAATCCATTCGAGACCCTCGAAAAATATGGTGCCGACCCAACTCGCTGGTACATGGTTACGAATGCACAGCCTTGGGATAACCTCAAATTTGACTTGGCGGGCATTACCGAAGTACGCAATAAATTCTTCGGAACGCTTACAAATACTTATAATTTCTTTGCGCTATACGCTAATTTGGACAATTATGCCGTAAACGAATTCAACCGTTTGTCTTATGAAAAACTCTCAGAATTAGACCGTTGGATTCTCTCGAAATTATTGACGATGATTGGCGAAGTTGATGAGGCTTACGAAAATTATGAGCCAACCAAAGCGGGAAGAGCCATTCAAGATTTCGTTTGTGACCATCTTTCAAACTGGTACGTGCGTTTGGGCAGAAGACGCTTCTGGGCGGGTGAAATGACCGAAGACAAGCAAGGAGCTTATGAAACGCTTCAACATTGTTTAGTAGCAGTGGCTCAGTTGATGTCGCCAATTGCTCCTTTTTATGGCGATTGGTTGTACAAAAATATGACCGACCACGTGCGTGAATCTGCCAAAGAAAAGGGTACGCCTTTCCAAGTAGATTAGTGCATTTATCGAATTTCCACACGCCAATTCCAGAATGGATTGATAAAGATTTGGAAGAATCAATGGATTTAGCACAAAGGATTTGTTCGTTGGTTCACTCTATCCGCAAAACCAATCGCATTAAAGTTCGTCAACCTTTGAGCAAGGTTTTGATTCCTGTTTTGAGCGAAAAAACTCGTCATCAAATCAGTTCCGTAGAAGATTTAATCAAGACAGAAGTAAACATCAAAGCCATTGAATATTTGGATGATGCTTCGGGCGTTTTATCGAAAAAAGTAAAACCAAATTTCAAGGCATTAGGTCCGAAATTTGGGAAAGATATGAAAGTGGTTGCGAATGGAATTCAGGAAATGACAGCGGCTGATTTGGCAAAATTAGAAGCGGAGAATACCTACCAAATTCCTACCACAGAACTATTCGTTTCATTAGATGATATTGAAATTTTGACCGAAGATTTACCAGGGTATCTATCGGCAAAAGACAACGAAATTACCGTAGCATTAGACATCACGATTACGCCCGAATTAAAACAAGAGGGAATTGCCCGTGATTTTGTAAATCGTATTCAGAATTTACGGAAAGATTCAGGCTTTGAAGTTACGGATAAAATCAGCATCAAATTATTAGATTCAGACCCCGAAGTTACGGAAGGCGTAAAAGTTTTCACCGATTTTATCAGCCAAGAAGTACAAGCAGTTTCTTTGGAAATTGTTTCAGAATTAGCTGATGGTCAGGAGGTTGAGTTTGATGAATTGGTTTTAGTGGTGAAGGTTGAAGTGGTATAGTTCTCAATATTTACTGTTACTCTTCGGTGTTCAAATTGAGTAATTCTTATCCAAATTTTGTTTAAATTTGTTTATTAAATTTAGAAGACAATGGCAATATTAACCTTAGAAGTAGAGAATAAAAAGATGAAGTTTATCAAAGATTTACTTCAACATTTTTCTTTTGTGCGTGTTCGAGAAGAATCTACTGATGAAGATTCGGATGAACAGGTAGTTTCAAATATTTTAAAAGGTATAAGAGAAATGCGACAAATAGAACAAGGAAAAAAGAAAGGAAGACCTGCCAGAGATTTTTTAGCGGAGCTATGAGTTATCAAGTAGAAAGTATTGAAAACTTTGAGCGAGAAGCTAAAAGGTTAAAAAAAGAAATTTCCCTCTCTAAAAGAAGAAATAGGCGATTTGATTGATTCACTGGAAGAAAACCCTTTCATCGGAACATCCATGAGAGACGGTTTTTACAAAATTCGTTTGAAAATCAAATCCAAAGGCAAAGGTAAAAGCGGAGGTGCGAGGGTAATTACTTGTGTGAAAGTTATTTCAGAAGTCGTCTATTTGGTTTCCATCTATGACAAATCAGAGCAAACAGATATTTCAGATAAAGAGTTGGATAGAATATTTAAAGTAATTTCAGATGAATCTGTCTAAAAAGCATAAAAATCCTCAATTCATTTTGAGGATTTTTTTATGGAGTTATATTCTGTTCGCAACCTCGAAATAATGCTATCTGATTTTGCAAAATGGATTTTGAAATCCTTTTCAAGGGACAAAGATGGTATAAGTAGCTTTTTGTAATTATCCAAAAGACTGTTATGCATTGTACATAATGAATCATAAGTTCCAGAATATGGTTTGACTTCACGCTTTCCTTTTATACATGGAGGATCATTATCTATAAAAAAACGAAGACTCGACAAAACCCTATTCTTCTGTTTTTCATCTGAAAGAGTATTTTCTAATTCTTCTACCTGATTTTGCAATTTTACAATTTGCCGTGAATTCGTACAACTTGATAATAATATGATAAGGAAAGTAAAGAGCTTTGTTTTCATCACATCAAGGATATTTCTTTTTAGTATTCTGTAAAGATTGATTTTCATTTCTTAATTCCAAAATCAATTTCTCAGTATTGGCTTTTTCAATCTTAAATCTTTGCTCTAAATCTTTGTGAAAAAATTGTAATAGGCTATAA
>JANPIG010000350.1:0-3645 GCA_031424875.1 Cytophagales bacterium | reverse complement strand
GCAGCACTTGTTCCTAATGTTACGGCAATCGTTCCATCACGAAATGCTCCAGCTCCCAAATTTGCCAAACAGCCATCACTTGCACCTATGACAATGGGCGTTCCATGCGGGAATAATTCGTCATTAATACAGTGTCTTATGGTAAGTGTATCAACCAAAGTAGGTAATTGAGCATGGCAAATATTAGCACGTTTCAAACATGATTCATGCCATTGATTTTGGTGAATATCAAACATCCCTGTGGCACTGGCTATGGAAAAATCCATTTCATAAACACCCGTTATTTTCTTTAAAATCCATTCTTTAATTCCAACAAACATCTTGGCATTCTGTCCCCAAGGTATTTTGTTTTCTGAAGCCCAAAGAAGTTTTGCAAAGGGAGTCATAGGGTGTAAGGGAACCCCCACAACATCATAGTAGATATCGCCTTCTTCTTCCAAAACCTTTTCAATTATATCACAAGCCCTATTATCTGACCATATCATCAAATCTGATAGTGGATTTCCTGCTGCATCAATCGGCAATAGTGTATGCATGGCTGAGCTCATTCCAACGCCTGCAAGGGTATAATTTTCATCCACTGTTTCCAAAACCCTACTCACCGATGCACGTACTGCCTCCCAAATTGTATCGGGTTTTTGAACGGCATAATTTACAGCTGGATAAAAAGTTTGATATGCCACTCCAGTAGTTACAAGTGTGTTGCCCCGTTGATCAAAAGCAATCACTTTGGTACTGGTAGTGCCAAGGTCAAGGCCAATGAAATATGGAGTCGTTTTTTCTAATTTCATAATTCAAAGTTATTATTTTTCAAAATCTGAGTAATTGTAAAATTTCAACATTATTTTGTATATTTTAAGCATTTTCACGAAAGGATTTAGGAGTCAGTGATGTAGCTTGTTTGAAGAAGTGTGAGAAATGTGCTACATCAGTAAAATTGAGTTCAAAGGCTATTTCTGAAATATTTTTGTTAGAATATTTCAACATTGTTTTCATCTCCAATACCAGTCGATCTTGAATGACACTACTGGCAGTTTTTTGACTCTGCTTTTTGATTAATCTATTTAAATGATTAGGCGTAACGTGCAGCATATCAGCGTATTCTTTTACACCATGAATACTTTTATAATGAGATTCAACCAACTTAGTAAAGCGTTCAAAAATGGAAGAATGAAGTCGATTTTGCTCGGTAATTATATAGTCTTGACGAGTGTAACTTCGATGTGCAGTTATAAAAAGTTGGAATAAATAAGAACCTATCATCCACTCCGTATTAGTGATGGTTTGACTAAGTTCATGTTCCATCTTCAAGATAAGCCCCTTGATTTCTGCTGCTTCATCCAGATTGAGTTCAAACAATGAAACTCCACCACTCAAGAAGGGGAATTGCTGTTGAAGATAATTAAAATTAGGAACAACTTTCTCAATAAATTTTTCAGTAAATAATACGTAATATCCGTAATACCCCTTGGAAGGGTGGCTAATGGAAAAAATTTTATCAGGCGATTTAAAGAAAATGGTGTTTGCCGAATGTTTATGAGCAAAATGATTAAGCTCAATATCTACACTCCCAGTCAGGTTGAGACCAATATAGAAAAAATCAGTTTTCAAAGGGCCAATGGATGAGCTTTGTCCATCCGTAGAAAATAGCTCAAAACCATCGGTTAAAATTTTTTCAGTCAAATTGCAGCCAAAATCTTCTCCGCTTTCAGTCCGATGAATCGCTCTGAAATTGGCTAAATCATAAATTGGTATTCCGTCAGTCAAAGCTTAAAGTGGTTTAATTTTTACAAATTTATTGTTTTTTATGAGGGTATCAATTGTAATATTTCTTCATTTTATTGTAAAAATCGCTCATTTTAAATATCTTGAATCCCCAAAAAAAAGCTTTATAATTAGTCAAGTCAAACTAATTATAAAGCTTTCAATGTAAAAATAATAACCTAACTTTTCAAAAATTCTTCCCAATCTTGAATCAACTCTACCTTTTTCAAAACTCTTGGAAATTTATTTTGTCCACCTGTCTTACCTTTCGATTCCATGAATTGATAAAACTTGCTGGTCGGTAAAACACTAATTATTAAGTCTTTAAGTGCATGTTTTCTTTCTACAGGATAATCATCGTTAATTTCACAAAGGGTTTTATCAATAAAATCTAAAAGTTCATTGGGATTAATATTATCATCTGTGCCTACGTACCAATGATGACCAAAGGTAGTTTCTAATTTTTTCCCCACCACTGTAAATTCTCTGATATCAATCTTAAATTTTTCACATGACATTTCAATAGCTTTATTCATATTATCTACCGAAAGGTGTTCGCCACAAAGGCTTAAAAAGTGCTTTGTTCTGCCCGTAATGATAATTTCTGCTTTCTTTTTATTCGTAAATTTAATGGTATCGCCAATCAAATATCGCCAAGCACCCGAAACAGTGGAGATTAATAGAGCATACTCTTTACCTTCTTCTATCTCATCAATCATCAGAGTTTCAGGCTTTTCAACCATGTTTCCATCTCCATCAAAATTTTGATCTGTGAAAGGACTAAATTCAAAGAAAATGCCATTATCCAACACCAAAGCCATGTCACTATCTGGATTAGTCTGGTAAGCCATAAATCCTTCAGAAGCTAAATAGGTTTCAATATAAGTAATGGGGCGACCCAACAACTTTTTAAAGCCTTGCTTATAAGGCTCAAAACTCACTCCACCATGACAAAAAACTTCCAAATTGGGCCAAATTTCATGAATATTTTTAACATTATATTCTTTAATAATTTTTTCCATTAATAACTGAATCCATGCGGGAACCCCCACAATAAATCCAATATCCCAATCTTTTGCTTTCTTAGTAATTTTGTCCAATTTCTCGCTCCAATCTCTCGTTTCAGCAATATTTTTTCCTGGCTTATAAAAACTTTCAAACCAAAATGGAATTTTACCTGCGGTGATGCCACTCAAATCTCCTTCAAAATAATCTCCCATATCTTGCAATTTCGTACTTCCCCCTAACATCAAATAACCTTTCTCATAAACCTTTGCAGGGAGGTTTTTGTAAGCGGATAGAGCTAAAATCTGACGAATTGAAGTTCGATGAATCGCCTTGACCATATCTTTCGTAACAGGAATATGCTTTGAAGCAGATTCAGAAGTGCCTGAGCTTAGGGCAAAATATTTAACGTCGCCTACCCAAGATACGTTTTTTTCACCTTCCAAGGTTTTGTGCCACCAGTCTTTGTACATTTTATTGTAATCAAAAACGGGAACTTTCTTTTTGTATTTTGTATAAAACTCTTTGTCAAGTGAATATAGCGCTGCATTCATAATTTCTTCAAAATGAAAAGCCTCTCCAAATTGAGTAAATCGCCCTTTATTTAACAGTTTCACTAAAGTTTTACGTTGGATTTTTGCCAAATTAGACTTAGGTCTTTTTACCAAACCTGATAATTTTATACCTCGCTTGATGATATTTCCTACAATTGCCATATTATATTTATGTTAGGTTTGAGATATACAAAAGAATTACCCGGAGGCTAACAAATACTACACTTTAGTAGAATCAAGAACCGGAGTAGTGTACGAAATTCTTCAGCAAAAAATCAACAATTACATAACCGCCGGAGATTTTACGAAGGCGATTGATGAG
>JANPIG010000349.1:0-1771 GCA_031424875.1 Cytophagales bacterium | reverse complement strand
GAATCAAAGAAGTGGGCATTTTGTAGGTATCAGTTTCTTGATTTTTTAGGATAAAATCAAGGATTTTAAAAGAATCTGCCCCTTGTGATGTTCCCATCGTAGAAAAAGTTTCGCTGGTTAAATAAACTTGTTCTCCTACTTTCATGGTCGAAAAGTCGATTAAAATATCGGCTCTCTCTCCCGAACTTAGCATCATAGATTTTACTTTTTCAGGTTGTGGCAAAATTCCGCCGTCTGAGCCAATGACATAAAAGTCCGCTTTGTTACTCAACGCCAAATTATAAATTCGAGCCGAAGAGCCATTCAAAACCCTGAATCTGTAAAAACGAGTAGCCACGTTTAGATAAGGTTTGGTTGTACCATTTACCAAAATCGTTTCTCCCATATATCCCGACATAACTTCCATCATCGTAGGATTATACTTGATACTGCCATCCGTATTCAATCTTTTATCTTGAATAATTAAAGGAATTTCATAATTACCACTCGGTAAGTTTAAAGCTTTTTCTTCTGGGCTTTCCACGATAAACAGTCCCGCCATACCTTGCATGACCTGCTTACCCGTCAGTTTGTGAATGTGAGGATGATACCAGCTTATTCCAGCCTGTTGATTGATGGGAAATTGAAAATTGAAACTCTCATTAGGCATTATCATTCGCTCGGGGTGACCGTCCATATTGGCAGGTACGACCAATCCGTGCCAATGCACATTAGAATGTTCAGCCATTTTGTTTTGAAATGCAATGTTTACGGTTGAACCTTTTTGTACTCGAAAAGTGGGTCCTAGAATCCCGTTTCGATAGCTTTGAACTCCAACTCTCTTACCCGTAAGTAGTTCATCTTTAACACTTTGGGCAATCAATGGGCTTGTTCCCGATACTGTTTCAGGGATTCTTAAAGCGTTTATAAACTCGCCATCGGAAACGATTGGAGCAACGGATTCTCCCATGTCCATTCCGCCCATACAAGAGGATAATAGGCTTTCACCCGCAATTAATGCAACCGTGCCAAAGCCTAAATTTTTAAGAAATTCATTTCTATTCATTTTTTGAAAAATTATAATTATTGAACATTTATTACCTTTTTTATAGAGTGCAACATAACTTATTAGATTTGCCAACTTTCAAAAAAAGTTGGCAAATCTGGGACTTAATTCATTATTTTTAATAATGCCACGTTAATCCAACTCCCCATTTGTAATCGCTATCATAATTTGTACTTATTGAGATTGATTTCGCTACCATATACCTGAAACCAAGGGTATATTCTTTATCTGTATTGACCCGCCAATCGAAGAAAAAATTATTACTTAACGGTAAATCTCTTCTCTCTAATTGAAGGCGAACCTTTCCTGTGTGGTCTATTCGCCATTCTGAACGTACCAACATAGGTAACAAATAATATACTCCTGCATCAAAAACATTACGGTTATCTTTCGTATTTGATTCATTATAAAGCGGTAATGTTTTATTTGCTCGGGTATCATATCCAATATAAAATGCCAAAAATTGTCTTTTATCAATATATCTGAGTAAATGAGTTTCCGTTTCAAAATTACCATCCCAACTTACCCGTCCTTCAAATTGTAAGGCGTTTTTATTGTTGGAAACATTGCCACTCAACCAGGCTCCTTGTGAGTGTACCGATAAGTCGTACCAAGGATATAGGGCGTTATCTTCTTTTTTTAATTTTTTGTAATTTGTTTTGGCAAATTGATTTTGCTCACTCCCTTCATAACTCACTATTCGAGCCATACCACTCATCATGTGAT
>JANPIG010000348.1:0-13210 GCA_031424875.1 Cytophagales bacterium | reverse complement strand
AAGAGTGGCAACGTCAATTCTGCCAAGACAAAAGCGAGCAAAAATGCTATAAAACTCAATACAAAAGACTCACCCATGAACTGCCAAATCAACTGTTTTCTATCACCTCCCACTACTTTTCTTATCCCAATTTCTTTACTTCTTTTTACAGAACGAGCTACGGTCAGATTGATAAAATTGATACAAGCAATCAACAATAAAAACATCGCAAGCCCAATAAGCACATACGAATACATGGGGTTGCTGTCATCATAAAGCCCATTTTGTGCCTTGAAATCCGTGGAAAGGTGCATCGCCAACATGGGCTGTAAACCGTATTGAATTTTACTGGTATAATTCCAACTTTTCTTGGCATCAGCAATTTGTTCTTTGGCTTCACGGGCATATATACGAGCGAATTTTGCCTCTACTGCCTTCGGATTTGCCATTGGTTTTAGGGTAACGAAGGTGTTTATGTAGAAGTTAATCCATTGATTGTCTTTATTTTTACTTTTGTGTAAGGGCATCAACAGCTCGATTTTCAATGATGAATTTTGGGGCGATTTTTTGATAACTCCTGCAACTGTAAATGGCTGAAAACTATCTTCAAAATCAATGGTGAGAGTCTTGCCGAGTGCAGGTTTTTTACCGAAAAATTTATCGGCAACTTCCTCCGAAATCACCACAGAATTTGGATCTTTCAAGGCATTTTTAGAAGAACCCTCAACGAAGTCAAACGTGAAGACTGAAAAGAAAGAGCTATCTACTTTATGGGCTTCTTGGGGAATAATACTGAGCCCTCTTTTGATGTTATAACTTTGCCCTTCCAAACGCACAAAGTGTTCAATTTCAGGAACTTGCTGTTTAAAAATAGGCCCTGGCATCATACCCGTTACTCCCATGTTATTCACCTTGCCTTCGGGAGAAGTTTCGGTGGCGGTGATGCGATAAATGTTATTGACGTTTTTATGAAAACGGTCATAACTCACTTCGTCTTTGGTATAAAGCACAATTAACATACAACACGCCAACCCGATGCTGAGACCTGCGATATTGATAAACGAAAACACTTTGTTGTGAAAGAGATTCCGTACGGCGATTTTTAGATAATTTTGGAGCATGATTTCTTACAGTTTTTTAATAATTATACCATTCTTTTTCAAAGTTAAAGTCTCTGAATATGAGGTCTTTCCAAAATCATATTTGAAAGTAAATTTGCCTGATTGTGATTTGAAAATAAGCGGAAAAACATCTTTATCTTCCTCTTGAAAACTGAATGTTACATAACCTTTCCCGTCATCACTTTTTAAAGAGATTGTTCCCTCAGTTGGACATTTTTCACAGGTAACTCGTATTTCTGCCATACCTTTTGCAAAATGAGGTTTTAGGCTCGATTTAATATTTTCAGAATATACGCCAATTCCATTAATTTCATGTGGAGGCAACGGAGGAAGTGGTGGCGTAGGCGGCGTAGGGGGTAGTGGGGGCAATGGAGCTAACGGAGCATGATTTAGATTAACTCCCAAAGAATCTCCAAGTGAACGAATCAGTTTTTCTTTCTCATTTTTAGATAGTTTTGCTACATCATAAGTATGGTCAAAGTTGATAAATTTTCCATTGACCGTTCCTTTGATACTAATGGACAATTCATTGTTATCATCCGAAATCGAAGTGGATAAAGACGACTTTGTACTTTTTGTTTTTTGAGCAAAAATACCGCCTGTATATAAGCATAAGGCGAGCAATAAAAGGGTCGGTTTTTTCATAATATTATCCTCTTAAACGCTGAGGAAAGCGATTTTTTAAAATGTATTTATTCTGTTCTAAGAGATTTCACAGGATTCATCAAAGCTGCCTTAATTGATTGATAACTCACTGTTAATAAGGAAATTACAATCGCTACGATTCCTGCCAAAGCAAAAATCCACCATGAAATATCTACTCGATAGGCAAAATCTTGTAGCCATTTATTCATTGCCCAATACGCAATGGGTGAGGCGATTACGATACCCAAAATGACTAATCTGAGGAAGTCTTTTGACAGTAATTGTACGATTTGGGTAACCGATGCACCCAAGACTTTTCGGATGCCGATTTCTTTGGTTCTTTGTCTGGTGGTGAAGGCAACTAAACCGAATAATCCCATACAAGAAATGAAAATGGCGATGCCCGTGGCGGTGTTTAATATTTGGGCAAATTGTTGTTCTTTTTTGTAGAATTTGGCAATCGTTTCATCGAAAAATATAGGGTTAAATTCTTGTGAATTGTTTGGGTAAACTTGTGTAAAAGCCTTTTCAATTTTACCTAAAACTCCTTTAAAATTCTCGGCTGATTTACCGTTACTACGAATCTTTACGTTGATACTCGTTTCATATTTGTTTTCGGATACTAAGTATAAAGGTTTGATAATCTTGTTCAAAGGTTGGAGGTGAAAGTCAGCTAATACGCCCACTATTGGAAGTTTTATACCCCCTTTTCCACCCGAATAAATTAGCATTTTGCCAAGGGCTTGTTCTGGTTTTTTAAAACCTAACATATTGGCGTAAGTTTCGTTAATAATTACTTCTTTGGCAGAATCACTATTGGTAATATTTCGCCCTGCAATAATTTTCAATCCAAACATTGGAACATAATTTTCATCTACTGACCGCCGATTAACATCTAATTTTATCTCTTTTTTACCATCAAAATAAGTAATTCTATTCATGGAGTAACCGTTTTTAGCAGGCACATCCCCAAGGCTAACTAATTCAATTTCAGGTATTTGCTTTAATTTATTTATCAAAATATTTTTCTTTCCACTCTCTAAATCTTTCCAATCCGTATAAAAATGAACGATAGCAACTTTCTTAAATCCCATGTCTTTATTAACCATGAAATGCGTTTGAGTAGCAACGATGATTGTCCCTAAAATAAAAACTTGGGAAGCCGTAAATTGAAAAGTTATCAAGGCTTTGCGAAGAAATACCGTACGACTCGAACCGTTTGAAACTTGATTTTTTAAAGAAGCTACGGGCGTATAAGATGAAATTATCCAAGCGGGATAAAGTCCAGATAAAATGCTTGTAATGAAGGTAATAAGTATTAAAAAAGAAAGAATTTTAGGATCAAAAATGTTGAATGTAAGCCCTTGGGGTACAAAATCTGAGAATGCCCAAAGGATAGGATCAACAAAAATTGTTGAGAGAAAAACTGCTATGAAAGTAATGACAAAAGTCTCGCACATAAATTGAAGAATAAGACTTTTACGACTACTTCCCAAGACCTTCCGAACGCCAATTTCTTTAACTCTATTGATTGATTGGGCAGTGGCTAAATTGATGAAATTGATGGCGGCAATTAATAACAGAAACACCGCAATGCCCATGAGGGCGTATAGTGTAGGCAAATGAACTTGACGAGAAAAATTATCCCCAATTTCTGGGTTATAATGCATATCAGATAAGGGCTGTAAAGCGAGCGTACGTCCTGCATTCCACTGGTCTTTTGGGTCAAGGTGTTTTTTAAGAAAGGTTTTAAATTGAGCATTTGTAGCGTTTGGAGACGATTTCGCTGGGAGTTTTATAAAACACATGGACGTTGAATTGGTATTTGTCCATTCGTCTAATTGAAATTCTTTTCGCCAATTTTTTGCTTCAATACTTTTGAAAGAAATGAAATCCTCAAACTTGAAATCTGTATTTGTGGCTAATTCTTTCACGATGCCCGTCACCGTTACATTTAAGGAATCTTTGTAAAATAATTGCTTACCCATTACCTGTTCCAAAGGAATTTTTCCGAAATATTTTTCCGCTTTTCCAACCGTCAAAACTACCTCATTGGGTGATTTGAGGGCAGTTTTAGGATTTCCTTGCAACCATTCATATTTAAAAATTTCAAAATATTGAGGCTCGCAAACAAGCACTTCCGCATCATCATTTTTCCATGTTTTAGGAGTATTTTTAGTATCTTTTTTATCATTAGGAATCGTTACTCGTGGATACCAAACATGACAAGCTGCCATATTCTCTATACCTGTGAGGTCTTGACGAATAACGGCAGGCATGGGCGAAGACAAGCCTGCGTTCACATTTATGCCACCATCATCGTTTTTAAAACCCGAAACCACCCGATAAATCCGTTCACGGTCAGGCTGAAAGTTTTCAAAACTCAATTCAAAACTTACCAACAGAAATATCACTAAACAGGCACATACGCCAATGGCAAGTCCGAGGATATTGATGAACGAATAGACCTTGTTTCTCAACAGGTTTCGGAGGGCGATTTTTAGATAATTTTGTAGCATAGCGAATAAGTATATTTAGATACGCTTTGTGTTGTAGTATAATCGTTCATAACCTATGCCAAAGCAATAAGTGTCTGATTTTCAATATTTTATAATTATCTAAAAAATAAAAGTGTCCGAAAACGGACACTTTTTGTACGGTTTTGAGATGGGGTATCTACTGATTTAAGAAGATGATTTTAGATAGTTTTGTAACATGATTTTTCTTTTTAGTATATTTGAAAAAAATACAAACGCTCATGGAACTATTAGTTGAAAATGTAGTGGAAGAAAGAGAACTTTCGCCCTACGAAATTGAACGAGATAAACCAATGCCCAGCTTTAACCACGGAAAACTACAAATGCGTATTGGACGCCTATTGTTGAACCAATACGAAGACCGCTTTGACATTGTTTCAGAACCTACTTTACAAATGCTTGAACGCCCAAGAGTGCCTGATTTGGCATTTTTTAATGTAAAAGCAAGTGATTGGTTTGATGATGAAACTAAGATTACAGAAGTTCCACACGGCGTTATCGAAATCCTGCCACCGAGTCAATCAGAGCAAGAGTTAATCAATAAATTTCCTCCTTATTTTGATTTGGGTGTTAAAACTGTTTGGCTTGTTGTTCCCATTTTTCAAACGATTTATGTTTTTGATGCACCTCGTAACTACCAAACTTTCACCATTACCAATCCGATTTTGAAAGATACTGTCCTTGATGTTGAATTAGATTTAAACAAAGTTTTTGCATAAATTATATACCGTAGAGAGTTTATATTTACTCCGTCCGTAAACTTTTCACAGGATTTGCCAAAGCCGCTTTTATTGCCTGAAAACTCACTGTCAGCAACGTAATCGTTAATACCCCCAGACCCGAAAGGGCAAAAACCCACCATGAAATATTGGTTCGGTAATCATATTTTTGTAACCAAATATTCATGAAAAAATAAGCAATTGGCGTGGCGATTAAGACGGAAATTATTACCAAAAACACAAAATCTTTTGATAGTAAAGTCCATAAATTCATGACGGTTGCCCCCAAAACTTTACGAATTCCAATCTCTTTGGTGCGTTGTTCAGCCACAAAAGAAGCCAATCCGAACAAGCCTAAACATGAAATAATTATGGCGAGAATGGCAAAAATATTTATTAAACTTGCTATGCGTTGTTCTCTAAAAAACTTATTATTAAAATCTCTATCAGCAAAAAGATAATTGAAATTACCCGCAGAATCGTATTTTTTTAGGACGTTTTCCATTATTGCGATGGATTGGGAAGCACTTAATTCTGGTTTTAATTTGATGGTAATAAAAGGTGCATTAGCTCTTATCATTTCAAAAACGGTTGGTCGAATTGGGTCAAAAGGAGAATCCATTACGATGTTTTTCACAACACCAACAATCGTTAAGGTCTTTCCATTTTTTCTAATTATCTGATTCACAGGGTTTTGCAGTCCCATTAATTTTACGGCAGCTTCGTTAATGATTACAGCACTTGAATCAGAACTAAAAGCTCTGGAAAAATCTCGCCCTTCGATTACTTGCCATGCTATTGTTTTTCCAAATTCGGGGGTGACACTCAGCGAAACTAAATCTTCGGCTGTTGAGGGTTTGCCAAGCCAAGTAAAATCTTTGGAATAGTGCCAAGATTCTGAAATTGGACTGTTCATTTCTGCCATTTCTACGATTGCACCAGAGTTGAGTAAATCTTGACGCATTGGAAAAAAATGCCCACGCAATTCGGCAGTATTTTTTCTGATTTGCACCAGCCCTTTGGTTTCATAGCCCAATGGACGGTTTTTAGTAAACTGGATTTGCTTGTAGATAACAGTTGTAGCAATAATTAAAATGATAGAAATACCGAACTGGAAAACGACCAAACCTTTTCTTGAATAAAGCTCGAAAAGGTTGCTCCTCATTTTACCTTTTAATACTTTAACAGGCTGAAATGCAGATAAATACAAAGCTGGGTAGCTCCCCGAAAATAATATCAAAAATGCTGAAAATAGAATAATCGTTAACCAAAAAATAGGGTTTGTCCAAAGGATTTCAATTTGCTTAACTGCAATCTGATTAAAGAAGGGAAGAGAAATTTCTGCCAAAAACAAACCTATAAAAGTGGCGAACTTAACGGTTAAAAAAGTTTCAACATAAAATTGACTTATTATTTGATCTCTATTTGAACCGAGGGCTTTTCTAACTCCTATTTCTTTTGCCCTTTTTTCAGAACGTGCCGTACTCAAATTCATAAAATTAATGGCAGCCAATAGTATCGTCAAAATGCCAATAAGTCCAAAAATCAGAATATTATCTTTACCTGTGGACACTGGAAGCCCATTTTTGTATTCTGGATATAAATGCCAATTATCCATTGTATATAAAAATAGCTTAGGTTTTGTTGGGTCTTTGGTTACTTTGAACACTTCATTTTTTATCAATTCTGAAATTTGTGCTGACTCAACATTTTTTGCCATTTTCACATAGATTGGGAAAGAATTTTCCTCCCAATTATTTTTCGCCTCCCGCACCCACTCTTCAATTTGTGCGTATGAATCCATTGAAGCATAAAAAGAAGTGCTTTGGTAAGTGGAATTTTGTGGCAATGATTTAAAAATGCCAACAATTTTAAATGTGTTATTCTTATCTAAATTAATGACTTGATTAATAGCGTTTTCTTTTCCAAACAAGGCATTTTTCGTTTTATCAGAAATTAGAATTTCAAAAGGAGGCAATGGGAATCTTGGTGAACCTTCCAATATTTTTAAATCAAGTATTTTTTCGCCCCCTTTTTCCATAAATAATCCCCTTTTTATGATGGTTTTTTCTTTGAAAGTCAAGCTTTTTTCTCCACCATAACTTGAAGCCACCACTTCTTCAAAATAATTACCATAAGATTCTCTCAGTTTAGCCGCCAACGGAAGCGATTGAGATTGTTCTGTAATAATATTGCCATTGAAACTTCTATTTTTTTGCAACAGAGCAATTCGGTCATATTCATTATGATATTTATTAAATGAAATTTCATCATAAATCCAAAGTCCAATGAGCATTGCCACTGCCATGCCCACCGCAAGTCCACCGATATTGATGAATGAATAAACCTTGTTTCTCAACAGGTTTCGGAGGGCGATTTTTAGATAGTTTTGTATCATTTTTATGGAGGAATGCAGATAGGAGAAAGGAGATATTTGACGACTCTTTTCCACTGGATGCACTCCATTTAGTTATTAAACCGAATTGAATTACGTTTTCCACCTCTCTCCATTCCTCCCTTCTTCATCCTACTCCGTCCGCAAACTCTTCACAGGATTTGTCAAAGCCGCCCTCGAAGACTGCCAACCTACCGTAATCACCGCAATCATTCCTGTTAAGAAAATTGCTACCGCAAAAACACTTGCACCGATACTGATTCTATATTCAAAATCTTGTAACCAACCGTTCAAAACCCACCAAGCGGCAGGAGCAGCAATGATGAAAGCGATTAAAATTAAGAAGGAGAATTCTTTACCAAATAACCATAAAATCTGCCCTACTGAAGCCCCAAGCACTTTTCTTACCCCAATTTCTTTGGTTTTTTGGGCTACCATAAAGCTTACTAAGCCGTATAATCCAAGGCATCCAATCAAAATAGCAATCAATGCAAAGGCTTGAATTAATCCTAACATGGCCGTTTCCATTAAGTACATTTTACCAATAGCTTCGTCATAAAATTCATATTCAAACACAAAATCTGGGAAGGTGGCATTCCAAATTTTATCCAATTTTTTTATTGTATTTTGGGCATTCGCCATGTTCATTTTAACGGCAATGGTTTGGAACATATCGGTTGAAGAAGTAATAGCCAATGGAGGAATTTTCTCGTGCAAAGTCATCACGTGATAGTCTTGCACTACGCCCACAATTGTTACATCTTTACCATTAAACTTCATGATTTTATTTAATACTTTATCATTTGATTTTTCACCCAAACGTTTCACCATTTCTTCATTCACTAGCGCCTCTCGCATGGTGTCGATGTGAGCAATATTCCGACCTGCTAAAAGTTTAATTCCATAAAGATTTATATAATCTTCATCTACATATTTAGTGTTTAATTGAAACTTCTCATCCTGTTGGCGAGTGTCATAACGCACGTTGGTCGTATTATGACTCTGCGACATGGGGGGCGTCCAGATGTAAGATACTTTTTCAATGGAAGGAATGTTCTTAAACTGCGTTTTTAGGGTTGCCAATTTAGTTGCATCTTGCTGAGGGACAGGCATTTGCAGAATAGCATCGTGTTTGAATCCCATTTCCGATTTCGTAAAATAATTCATCTGCGAACTCACCACAATGGTTCCAATTACCAAGATTTGAGTAATCACAAACTGAGTTACGACCAATGCTTTTCTAACCGATACGCCCCCCAAACTTTGGGTACTGATTTTGCCTTTCAGAGCCACGATTGTATTAAACCCACCTAATACAAAGCCAGGATATGAACCCGCCAAGAAGATTAATGAGAGAATAGTAAGAACAAAAATTATCCAAAAACGAAGGTCAATCAATTCTGAAAATATCATTTTATAATTAATCAACCCTTCTTGCCAACTGCTTAAAAATGGGAAAAGTAGAGAAGCTAAAACATAAGAGAAAATACCTGCCAAAACGGTTATTATGGCTGTTTCAGCGATAAATTGCCAAAATAATTGCCCTCTCGAACTACCCATTACTTTGCGAACACCCACTTCTTTCGAGCGTTTAAGGGCTTGAGCAGTGGCCATATTTACGAAATTTATGCAAGCAGTTATCAATAGAAGTAAACCAATAATTCCCAAAGTAGTAATCATACTTTTGGGAAGGACTCCATTATAATTATCGTTGAAGTGAATATCTGAAAGTGGTTGAACATATAAAAACCGAGATTTCTTTTCCTCTGGCTTATCGTAATGATTTCTCAAAAAACCATTTGCCAATTTTTGAACTTGGGCAACGGACGTATTAGGTTTGAGTAAGGCAAAACATTGTGTGGAACTATTGATTCCTCCCCAATGATTTTTCATATATTTTCCCCAATCAGGGCTATATGTCTCACGGGTTGCGTAACTCGCTATAATTGAGCTTCTTATGTCAGTATTTGAAGGAAAATCTTGAATAATTCCCACTACTTTAACATCTAAGCGAGCATCAAAACGCAATATTTTACCGATTGGGTCAGCATCTCCGTAATATTTCTTGGCAGTTTTTTCGGTTAAAAAAACCACATTAGGTTGTTTCAAATCTTGAACATTTCCTTTCAAAATCTTTATGTCAAAGATAGAAAATAAGTCGGGTTCAACGAAAAATACTGCCCCGTTATCTTCTTTAAATTTTTTGGTTGGAACACCATTTTCCATCAAAGCAAGCGTAACGGTATTTTCAGTGTAAACCATTGAGACTTTCTCTAAGGGAGCAATTTCCGCACGGGCGGCATCTCCCAAAGGTGCCGGTACGCCAGGGGTATAAAAATCACCATCAGGAGTGTTAAAATAAGACACCATTCGCACCACACGGTCTGCTTTTGAATGATATTGGTCAAAACTCAAATGGAATTTCACCATCATGAAAATCAAGATGGCACACGTCAAACCGAAAGTCAAACCCAAAACATTGAGGGCGGTATAAGCCTTGTAGCGAAGCAATGTTCGGTAGGCGATTTTTAGGTAATTTCTGAACATATTATTAGTTTTTTTGTACTAATTTGTCGTAAATTCATTAAGACAAAAACATATTAATCATGTTAAAAATAGAAGAATTAAGTCAAGAAACAATTGCCAAAATCAGTCAAATCCGATACGATAGAATTATCGAGAAACACGAAGGTCCTTTCAGTTGGAAAAGTGAATTTTCAGAGGAAAACGAAATTCCACCAGAACTTCTGAAACACTATCCAGATTATAATGCAATTAACGAAAAACCTCAATTTCTGACAATTGGTAAGCATAATGTCCTTTTGCCAGTAGGCAGAGAACATCATTTACACATTACAATTCTTCATCATTTCCTTAGCGAAGACAATTCTAAATTAGTCATCTATTTAAAGGATTCTACTTATTACGAAGACGATTTTATGACAGGTTTTATGTCAATCTGTGATTTAATTGAACCAGAAAATTTCTATATTTCAACCGTCTATCACGAATGGTTTATGACGGATTATAATGATTAAGAAAGAACATTCTCCATCACCACCTGACCATCCAACATCCTAATAATCCGATGTGCATATCTCGCATCATGTTCCGAGTGTGTAACCATCACAACCGTCGTTCCATTACTGTTCAAATCGGTCAATAATTCCATTACTTCATTGCCATTTTTTGAGTCTAAATTACCCGTTGGCTCATCGGCAAGAATCAATTTAGGGTTGTTCACCACCGCACGAGCAACTGCACAACGCTGTTGCTGTCCACCCGATAATTGTTGTGGAAAATGGTTTCTGCGGTGCATGATTTGTACCTTCTCCAAAACGGCCTCTACACGCTTTTTACGCTCATCGGCATCAATTCCTAAATACAACAATGGCAACTCAACGTTCTCATACACCGTGAGTTCGTCAATCAAATTGAAGGACTGAAACACAAAGCCAATATTGCGTTTGCGGAGGTCGGCACGCTTGCGTTCATTGTAAGAAATCACTTCCTCAGCATTGAATTTGAAGCTGCCCGTATCGGCATCATCCAAAAGCCCTACGATATTCAAAAGCGTAGATTTTCCACAACCTGAGGGTCCCATGATGGCAACAAATTCACCATCTTTTACTTCAACGGATATTTTGTTGAGAGCTACCGTTTCGATGTCTTCGGTGCGATAGATTTTTTCTAAATCGGTTATTTTTAACATGATATTTTTGGTTTTAATGATTTTACCGCAAGGACGGGAAGACGCTAAATGATTTTCACCGCATGGACGGTAAGACGCTAATTATATATTAAAATTTTGTCGCAAGACCGAAAGGCAACATTTAAAACATGCGTCCTCTCGTCCTTGCGGTTAATACTTACTTCGGTGCTTTAATCACCAACTCCTGCATATCTCCATAATTCTCATAACTACTCGTTACCACTTTATCCCCCACTTTCAAGCCGCCCATCACTTCATAAAACTCTGGATTTTGACGACCTAATTGAATATCAACTTTATACGCCTTTGTGCCATTTTCATTCACTTTAAAAATCCAATTTCCACCTGTTTGTTGATAAAAACCGCCTTTTGATAGTAGAATCGCCTGTGTATCATCACTTAATGAAAGACGAACTTGCAACGTTTGTCCACGACGAATATTAGTTGGTGGCGTACCCACAAATTCCATATCCACTTGAAAACGTCCGTTGGTAACCTGCGAATAAACCTTTTTTACTTTCAATTTATAGGTCTTATCAGAAATCGTAAACTCGCCCATCAAACCGATGAAAACTCTTGAAATATAATGTTCGTCAATATCCGCCCGAACCTTAAAACCGCTCAATACATCAATTTGACCTAATCTTTGCCCACGAGTTTTCAATTCTCCCACCTCCGCATTGCGTGAAGTCAATTGACCATCCACAGGAGCTTTCACAATCAAATCCTCCGCCTTTTTACGCATCAAAGCCAAGGTTGTTTGATTCCGTTTGATGGTTTCACGCATCTGATTTATTTGCTGATTGGTAGTAACTGAATCTTGCTTCAAAGTCTGGTTAACTAATTTTCTTCTACGGTTTTGATAATTATACGCATTCAATGAGGCTTTATAATCTTGTTCAGAAATCACTTTTTCACGATACAATCTTTCATTTAATTTATAAAGTCTTTCCGCTTCCGTAAAACCATTTTCAATATCAGCCTGATTATTTTGATATTGGATTGTAGCCTGAGCCGCCAGATTGCGGGTATATTGCATTTGAGTTTGTAAACCAAAAACTGAAGTTTCCTGATTTGCCAATGACAATTCTAAATCAGAATTGGCCAATTTCATCAAGGGTTGTCCCTTTCTCACCATAGTCCCATCTTCCACTAAAACATCTTCAACTCTTCCACCCTCAACGGCATCTAAATAAATCGTCTGAATCGGCAAAACAACACCATTGATAGGAATAAACTCCTGAAAATTTCCTTTAGATACCTCCGAAATCGTCAATCTATCTTGGGCAACATTCAATTTAGTCTTGCCCGAATTGCTCATATAAGCGGCTGCAATCAAGCCAATCACTACTACCCCACCCACAATCGGTAAGATGCGTTTGATTGACCATTTCTTTTTTTCAATAACTCTGTCCATGATTAATTTAATTTTAAGCGGTGAGTAAGAAGTATTGAGTAAATTTTAAAATGATTTTATTACGCTCAATGCTAATTACTTAATTTATTGATAATTGTTAACAAATTAATGCCAAAAACACAAATACTTGATTATCAATATCTTAATGGAAATTTAAATCCAAAAACTGTCCGTTTTTGATACACTTTTTGTACGCAAGCGGACGATTTTGGGTGCCCAGGGAACGGTGGAAAGTGAATGATTTTACGGATAAAGACAATACAGTATTGATAAATCTTGACATGAAAAACCTTTTACCTTTTACCGTTCCCTGTAAACCATAAACTTTTAGCAGAAAGAAATCTTTGTCCTTTCAATTTCTGAATTTACCTTTACGGAGAAATTAAGCAATTGCTTACGTTTTGTGATTTTCAAAAATAATAATTTATAAAATATGAGTGTACTTGTAAATAAAGACTCCAAAGTAATCGTTCAAGGCTTTACGGGTTCAGAAGGTTCTTTTCATGCTGGTCAAATGATAGAATACGGCACTAACGTTGTCGGAGGAGTTACCCCAGGAAAAGGTGGTTCAACACACCTCGATCGTCCAGTTTTCAATACTGTTGTTGAAGCCGTTGAGAAGGCAGGAGCTAACACCTCTATCATCTTCGTGCCACCCGCATTCGCTGCCGATGCCATTATGGAA
>JANPIG010000347.1:0-5064 GCA_031424875.1 Cytophagales bacterium | reverse complement strand
CGCAAAATAATCAATAAAAATGGTAAAAAATAGAATGAAGATATAAATTGGCTTAAAAATCATGTAGAAGTAACAACTTGCAAAAAGCAAAAGTCGCCAACGTCCTTTCCAACCCAAAGACCAATATCCAAGCGTAACGATTATGAAAAATATAAAAAAGTGGAGAGAATTGAAAAGCATCCTTTTAAGTTAATAATTTATAGAAGGTAATTAATAATTACGGTTCTTCTATGATTTATACGGAAGTCGTCCTTTTGAAGGACGACTTCCGTGTGCGACAAATAAATCCCGTATAAATCTTAGTTGAACCTAATTTTTTTATTAAATCTTAAAGCAATACTTATTCCACAAATTCCAAAATATCAGCGGGTTGGCAGTTTAGTTCTTTGCAGATTGCTTCCAAAGTTGAAAATCTGATAGCTTTTGCTTTACCTGTTTTCAAGATAGAAAGATTTGCCATCGTTATATCCAATTTCTCCGAAAGTTCCGTGAGCGACATTTTCCGTTTTGCCATCATCACATCTAAATTTACGATTATGGGCATGGTTATACGGTTAAATCTTGTTCTTGTTGCAAAGCCAATCCTCTTTTAAAAATACTAGCTAAGATTAGGGTTATTAAACCTATGTAGAGATTTATAGGTTGAAATTCTTCCATTACATTGAAATTAATTTTAACGTTTTGATATTCACGATAATTTACGGAAGGAATATGAAGAAGATTATTATGAAATCCATTCAACACGTAGGTATGATAAAGATAATTTGAGAAAAAAGGCACGATAAAGAATCCTATCATTATAAAACCAATAAAACGAATTCTCTTAACATTTTTGAGGTCAAATACTACATCTTCTGTAACATTCCCCAAAATCTTGAATAGCTGAAATATTAATAATAATGTAAGTATTCTATTAATCCATTCTGGAATAGACAATAAAATCCTATCTCTTTGATTATTGGCTTTCACCTCAACATTTGCATAAGTTGGTTTAATGTCTTTAAATGTAATTATTGGATTGGTAACAAAAGTATCAATCGGGTATGAATATCTATCTAAATGGTCTATTTGTTTCCCTATTCTCTTTTCTTCTTTTTGTCTCAACCCATTTTTAAAAGGATGCCTATCAGAGAAATGAGGTTCCATAATACCTACAATTGTGTCTAAGTCCATCTGATTACGGTTTTTAGCAACATCTTTACGTGCTTCTTCTAAGGAGAAGTTCTTTAAAACTCCTTTTTCGTGCAGAGTGAACTATCCATAGTTATTTGCTCCTTTTTTATTGTATCGAATAATGGTATCGTTTAATACATTTATTTGAAGTTTCATCGGAACAATATTTCCATCCGTTCCTAATGTAATATAACTACCACCGCCTTTCGTTTGCTTCGTAATGTAATTGTGAGGTAAATCAAAAACGGTTACTACAACTCGAATCAAAATAGCAATAGAATATAACAGCAATGCAATAAATGTAATTCTGTATAATGAATAGATAAATAATTTGTTCATAGCGATAATTTTTAAATTTAACTATGGCAAATTAATAATAAATATTATTGAAAAACAATAAATATACATTTTTTAACAATAATATTACCTACCATACTTCCCAAAAAACTCCGTATGCAATTTTATCCCCTCATAGTAAAAGAACGTCTCCCCTTGAATATTGTTCTTTCGGTTTTCGTCAATCATTTGTTGTAAAAACGCTGGCGAAGGAGTATATTTTCCTACTTTCAATAAAACGCCTGGCGACAAAATATGCAGTTTTTCTTTCGGAATCTGTTGATTGACAAGGTTTTGTATTTCCTTTTGATATTTGGCAAAGTCGTAACGATACACTTGCGGACATACCATATCCACCCAACCATTACGTACCCACGTAACCCAATCTTGTAAATACTGCTCTTTACTCCAAGGAAAAATGCTCGGCGACATTGAGATTTGAATGTTTGGTTTTAGCTTTTTCAGGTCAAAATATAAGCGTTTTTGAAATTGATTTAATCGTTCAGCTCGCCAATTTACCCATGTGGTATCTAAATGATTTTGAGGAGCAATTTGTCCTGTCTCAGCTTTGTATTGTTTCGTAATTGCCTCATTATAACCACATTCTGAAGGTAAAGCGGGCAGACGGTCATCCCCTTGAATACCATCTAAATCAGGATATTGCACGATGGATTCTTTCAAAAGCGAAAGCATAAAATACTGTACTTCGGGGTCGAGGGCATTCATCCATTTAAAGCCATTTTTTACCACCACTTTTCCATCATTGCCCAAAGCCGCCCATTGTGGTTTTGTTTCTAAAATGTGCTTTCCGAAGCCATTATTTTCAGCCGAAAATCCAAACTCAAACCAGGCATAAACTTTGATGTTTTTGGCATGAGCTTCGTCCAAGATTTCACGCAGAGGGTCTCGTCCCGCAAGGCGTTCTTCAATTGGGATTTTGAAGGTTTCTTGCATGATTTTACTGGGATAAAGCGTTCGACCTTTATTCCACATTACCACAAAAATATGGTTGATTCCAGCATCCTGACAGACTTTTACGGCTTCTTTGATACCTAAATTTGAGTACAAAACCTCACTATCGACATTGGTAATCCACACCCCACGCACGGGAGTTTTTTGATTAATTTGCTGTGATTTACAAGCAGAAAAGCTAAAAGTTAGGATAAAAAAGCTTAAGAGAATAATACGAAAATTCATAAGTTTGTTGATTGATGAATGTCAGATGTGCAAAGATAAACAAACGTTTCCACCTAAATTTCTTTTCTCTTCCAGTTTTATAGAGTAATTTTGCGGACTTTTTATAGATTTTATCCTAAAAAAATCTTCATAGTATTTCTCTAAAATATAAACCTATGGAAATAGATCATATTTTTATTTTCTCGGCTAACCAAGGAAAAGAAGCAGAAGAGCTTATTGATTTTGGGTTCATAGAGGGTAGTAATCGTGTTCATCCAGGGCAAGGAACTATCAATCGTAAGTTTTATTTTGAGAACTTCTTTTTAGAGATTGTATGGGTAATAAATGAAGATGAAATCAAAAGTGATTTAGTCTCTCCCACAAAACTTTGGGAACGGTCAAATTTTAGGAAAAATGGCGTTTCTCCTTTTGGAATAGGTTTGTTGAATACAGAAGATACTGATGCTATTTTTGAAAATAGTCTTAAATATCAGCCTGACTATTTTCCAAAAGGTCTTGAAATAGATTTTTTAACAAATGAAAAAGCCAGTTATTTACCGTGGACATTTCGTTTACCTTTCAAAGGAGAAAAAAAGAAAACGACTGAGCCAATCATTCATAAAAATAACATTTCTGAATTGACAAAAGTGGAATTTGAAATCCCTTTTTTAGACTTAAATAATGAATATATTTTGAATTTTAAGGATGAAAATTTAGTTAGTTTTAGTCAAAATTCAGCGTATAATTTGACTTTGATTTTTGATAATAATAGAAGGAATAAGACAAAGGTTTTTGATACAATCCCATTAACAATAAAATATTGAAAACGAACATATTAACCCTTTTTCTCCTCCTAATTTTCACAAAATCATTTGCCCAAAATGAGAGAAAAACTCTATTTCCGATTGAGGTGAAAAGGAAGTTTTTGAGCATAAAATATATCTACGACCGACAAACCATTGAAAATCCATTGGCACTTCAAATTCCCATGCTTCAAGCACGTGATACGGAAGTAAATGTAGAGTTTTTGAAATTTAAACAACAAAGAAAGGTAGCCCAAATTGTTAGTTACGCAACCTTGGGCGTAACTATTTATTCCTTATTCAACCGTGAAAAAGTATCTAACGAACTCTATTGGGGAACATTTGCAGGAACAGTTTTAATTTCGGGATATTTAAATGCAAGGTCAAATAAACATTTAGTAAAATCAATTCTTCGCTACAATGAAGTAGTTTCTGAAAACAAAATAGGCTTGATTCTTGATAAATCCTTTCAAAATCAGGCGGTTTTGGGCGTTGGTTTTTCGCATAGTTTTTAGGTATTTATTCATGGCATGACTTTGAGTCATGAATATTTGTACAAATTTTATATAATCAATTAATAATCAATTAGTTACAATGAAAGTAGCAGTAGTCGGAGCCACGGGTTTGGTCGGTGGTGAAATCCTAAAAGTATTGGCGGAACGCAATTTCCCCGTAACAGAACTTATTCCAGTTGCCTCTGAGCGTTCGGTGGGTAAACAGGTTGAGTTTAAGGGTAAACAGTACACCGTTGTAGGTTTTGATGATGCTATTGCGTTGAAACCAAACGTGGCGATTTTTTCGGCAGGTGGCGGCACATCCTTGGAATTAGCACCAAAATTTGCAGCGGCAGGCATCACAGTGGTTGATAATTCCTCAGCGTGGCGGATGGACCCAACCAAGAAATTGGTGGTGCCAGAAATCAATGCTCATACGCTTACTTCGGAAGATAAAATCATTGCCAATCCCAATTGTTCAACCATTCAGATGGTGGTGATTTTAAATCCATTACATAAAAAATATAAGGTAAAGCGGGTAGTTGTTTCAACGTATCAGTCAGTAACGGGAACTGGAAAAGCGGCGGTTGATCAACTTTTTGCCGAGCGTGAAGGGCGTACAGACGTTCCTGCGGTATATCCACATAAGATTGACTTGAACGTTTTGCCTCACATCGACGTATTTTTGGATAACGGTTACACCAAAGAAGAAATGAAAATGGTGAATGAAACCAAGAAAATCATGATGGACGATTCAATTCAGGTAACAGCCACAACGGTTAGAATTCCAACCATTGGCGGACACTCGGAGTCGGTGAATATTGAGTTTGAAAATGATTTTGATGTAGAAGAAATGAAGAGCATTTTGGCGGCGGAAGAAGGTGTAATCTTGCAAGATGATCCTAAAAATGCTATCTATCCAATGCCAATCAATGCACACGGAAAGGATGAGGTTTTTGTCGGACGTATTCGTCGTGATTTGACTCAGCCAAACACCGTAAATATGTGGATTGTCGCTGATAATTTGCGTAAAGGAGCAGCAACAAATGCAGTTCAAATTTGCGAAGCATTAGCCAAAAACG
>JANPIG010000346.1:0-1862 GCA_031424875.1 Cytophagales bacterium | reverse complement strand
TGATAAGGAATTGGGTTGGGCTGCCGCAATTGGAATGAACACCATGCGCATTTTCCTGCATGATTTGCTTTATCTTCAAGACCCAGCGGGCTTTAAACAAAGACTCAATAAAGTGCTTGATATTTGTGCAAAGCATAAAATTCGCCCCATGTTAGTTTTGTTTGATTCGTGTTGGTATCCTTTTCCAAAAATGGGTACTCAACAAGCACCAACGCCTGGCGTACATAATTCATTTTGGGTGCAAAGTCCAGGAGCAGATGCCTTGACGGATGTATCGCAATACCCACGTTTAGAGGCTTACGTGAAAGGAATCGTTGGAACTTACAAAAACGATAAAAGAATTTTGATGTGGGATTTGTGGAACGAACCTGATAATACAAATGCAAGCAGTTGGGGTGAAAAAAACAAGAAGATGGAACCTGCCAACAAAGTCGCCATCATTACTCGGTTACTGCCAGAGGTATTCAAGTGGGCAAGAAGTGCATCGCCAAGCCAACCTTTAACTTCTGGCGTTTGGCAACCTTGGAGTTCACAAAACTGGAAAGATGAAAGTAAATTTTCGGCAATGGATAAAGTTCAAATTGAAAATTCAGATATTGTGAGTTTTCATCATTATGGTGAACCCAAGGATTTTGAAAAAATTATATTGAATTTGCAAAAGTTCAATCGTCCGCTGATATGTACTGAATACATGGCGAGAGGATCTAATAGCCTGTTTACCAATATCTTGCCAGTCGCAAAACAATACAAAGTTGCCGCCATCAATTGGGGTTTAGTGGTAGGAAAAACGCAAACAAACTTACCATGGGACAGTTGGGATAAGCCCTACACGAACGGTCGAGAACTTAAATTCTGGTTTCATGAAGTTTTCAATAGTGATGGAAGCCCCTATAGAAAAGAAGAAACGGAAGCTATAAAACAGGCAACAGGCACAAAATAAAAATTGGATAGCTTGAAAATAGAAAACAAGATGAAGTAATCACCAGCTCCTAAAAAAGACTTTTAATATAAAACCTCCTTAATTATTTTGTGTACAATGAAAAACACAGAAAAAGGAGGTTTTATGATGTATTAGTTTCATCTAAATACGATAGGCTAATAATATAGCTTGTCTGATGTTGTGGATTTTATCTTGTTTAAATTAAAGTCTCTTCATAAATGCTAATGGTAAACATGAAAAATCAGTATGCAAAATAATGCCTTTTACAAATAAATTTCTTTTCAAGGGCCGTACAGTAAATTAATATGGTTTTTGGAGAGGTTACTTTTGCGTTATAATTACGAAATCTCTTTTGCGAGTAATTTTTGTTGAAAATAATGGAGACCAGATTAAGATATCTAATGCTGCAAATTTTAACTCCTTTTTCCCCGCTTCAAATCCTTCAAAAATTGCATTGGAGTCTTTCCAAACTCTGTTTTAAAGGCTTTTGAGAAATAGGATTGGGTTTGAATTCCGACATTATACATGACTTCTGCGATAGCCATATTCTCATGTGTCATCAATTGTACCGCTTTTTTTAGTCGAATGGTACGGATAAAATCACCGATGGATTGACCCGTAAGCGTTTTAATTTTTGTATATAATTTTGTCCTACTCATTCCAATTTGTGAACAGATATAATCAATATTCATTTCTGGATTACTCAAATGTGCTTCTATTAAATCAATCAAATCTGTCAAGAATTTTTTATCACTTATAGAATGAGCCAAATCTATCACATCTGAATGTTGTTCGCTGAAGTATTTCTCTCTCGCTATTTGTTTTTGTGTGAAAATATTCCTTATTGTCAAGGTTAACAATTCGATGCTTAATGGTTTTGAAAAGTAAAAATCAGCCCCCGATTCAATGCCTTCAATTTTTG
>JANPIG010000345.1:0-6341 GCA_031424875.1 Cytophagales bacterium | reverse complement strand
ATTGTAGGGTATCAATTTTACTGAAATCTTATCTCCAATATTTGCTTTTATTTTGGCAGTGCTGGTGGTAGCTCCATTGCTCCAAAGATACTTTTCAAAACCCTCAGGAGCTTTGAAAGTCAGATAGCCATTGGCATCTGGGCAAGACGAAACCAAATCAACCTCCGATTTAGCACAACTGGCATCAAAATAAGCATAGCCAAAATGTCTTTGACGAGTACAACCATGCACTGTAACTTCTACAGTAAGTCGTTGCCCTACATAGTTCCGTAAATCCATTGCTACGGTAGTCCAATTACGAAATTGCAAATCATTTTGTTGTTTGAAACCGTCGGCAACCGTTTGAGGTTCCAGTTGAATATCATAATAACTACAGCCTACTTCTCTACCACTTTCATCTGATAGTTTTACAGCAAATCCAGGTTTTTGATAAGTAGCATGGTTATTATTATCATCTTGAAGAATGATAGCGAATTTGTATTGGAAGAGTGTATTGTCAGCGGTGATAGTGAAAGTTTTTTGAAGACGGTCATATTTTGAGCCTCTATTAACATTGCCAATTCTTACAGAATAATCACTGCCAGGGGCAACCATTGGAATATTTTCTTGATATATTTTAGGGTCGTTTCCATTGCTTCTATTAGTAATAATATGCTCATTCTCAACGGTTCCACTTATTTCAGTGGTATATGTTACCAAGGCTCCATCATTAGATATAGTTCCGTAAGATATTCTCCATCCGCTTAAATTACCGTCTTCAAAACCCACATTATCACAGTTATTCGCCTGACCCGTAGCCGAGTAAGTACATACGAAACACATACAAACAAATAGGAAAAATGCACGCATATCTTTCTATTAATTAGTTTGAATATTTCACAAATGGTGTATAGACAATAAAAGGTTGTGATACGTTAATAGTGAATGACTAATTAGTGGTAAATAATTAAATATCAATCAACTAAGTGTCAAAACATAGGGTATGCTTTATAAACCTCAAAAGATATTTATAGTGTTAATTTACTGTGTGGTAAGGAGCCTTATAATAGAATACGTAAAAAGGTAGGAATACGTTGCTGAATGAATACTAAAAATTAAACATTTCTGACTTTTGCTAAATAAGAGAATAAACTAATTCCAGAAATAAGAATACCACCGCAAATGAGTGCTTGATTCAAGGAGGGTTTGATTACCCACATAGCTCCAAAAAACTGTACAATCAAGATAACATATAAAATGGTAGCAATTCCCTTACGAGGCATTTTACTAATTACAAAAGCCCCCAAGGGAGCAAACAAAGCCACAAAAGGCACACAAGCCAACCATAATTCAAACGCTTCGGGTTGGAAATCTTTGATAAGTTGAGTATGGATAAACAAACCCAGAATGGTTTCAATGGTCATGATAATTACTGAGGAGGGCGTGGCTACTTTTTCGCTTACTCGGTAGTAAATCGTCATCAAACAATAGGTAAAAATATTGATTCCTGTTCCAAAAATGGAAGAAATAATGCCTCCTACAAGCCCGAAAGCCATTAATCGCATTTGATCTGAGCCTTGAAAGTTTTGGATATTATCAAAAACTTCACGGTTAGCTTTTCTATTTTGTTGCCAAAGAGCAATGCCAAAACTTAGCCAAAGTGATACAAAAAACAATTTGGCTTGTACGGGCGAAATCAAAGGAACAACATAGTAAGTCCCTAAGAATAAACCAATTACTCCGCCAATTGTTACAAATTTAATATAATTCCATTCTACTTTCAAGCGTAATCCTATGATTAATAAGGTAGCTGAAGTCATACCGATGCTTTGGATGGCAAAAGCAAAATTGCGAGCAACAGCTGGTGGAATTTTCAAGATTAGGGTGAAAACTGGATAAGCAATGGCGGCACTTCCTTCTGGACTTGCCCCTGCAATGAATGACCCAAAAATCATCGTGAGGATGGCTGACCAACGTTTGGACAATATTTCAAAACTATTTTCAGTAAGCATATACCAAAACCAACCCGACATTACGACTGTTAAAAATAATATGTATAACCAAGGAAGCCTTGTTTTTTTGTTTTTATCAGATTGCATACAATATTTTTTGGTACTTTTACTTTTCAGTAAAACGGGTATTACAAATTTAGACACAAATACATATCATTATCTGATTAAGCAATGAAAAATTTTGACGAAGTATTACGCAAATTAGTGGATGAACAAGATTTCATGAAACAAATGCAAGGAAAAATCGTGGAGAATTATGATATTATGATTCAGAATCAGCAGCAAAATGCCGACAATCATGAGATGGTAATTCAAAATCAGACCACCATTATCCGTAATCAAGAAATCATTGTGAATAATCAGATGAATATTGTGCGTAATCAGAAGCAAATTGCCCAAAATCAGATTACGCTGGATGTTATTCAGAAAACGCAAACGCATATTTTGAACTATATCAAAAAACTATCTGGACAAGAAGAGGATATGAATGAGACTGTAAATTTTGTATTGAAACTCCGTGAAGAAAGTGAAGCCAGTAGAAAAGGGCAAAATCTGAATGAGTCTGTTACGCTGTGATTTTTGTCAATAATAAAAGGAGATAAATCTGTGGGTTTATCTCCTTTTGCTGTATTAAGCGTCTGGAAAAGCCGCTTCAAAATCGTTGATTGCCTTAAAAACTGCGGTTACTTTTCTGCCCAAGTCGGTAGTATCATTGTCTAATTCTGTTCTGAGACCCTTCAAAATGTTTAGGCTGGTTTTGGCTTTACTTAGAAAGTCTTTGGTAGTTTTGAGTTGTATCGCATCGGCAGATTGATTGGCGTGTTCGGTAGCTACTCCCAAGATGTTCTTCAAATTATTGAGTTCCTCAGCAATATCAGCAATATTCCTTAAAGTAGTTTGTCGGTTAGTACCATTCAATTTCAAGGATAATTTAGCAGCAATACTATCCAAACTATCAAAATTGACGGGTGATATCTGCTGATAATTAAATAAATCATCCTGCAAATCAGCTATTTTTGCTGTATTACTGTTCTGAACGGCAGTTGTGGATGCGGCAATGAGTTGGTCGAGGGCTTTCGTCCAATCTTCCAAGGTAGTTAATTGTGAAAAGTCCATAGTTTTAAGGATTAAGGGTTTTTAGTTTTTCTCTAATCGTTTTCAAATCATCCACAATTTCTATCAATTCCTGAAAATTAGGCAGTGACTTTTTCTCCAACTGTTCTTGAATATCATCATGAGTTTTCAACCACGCCCGAATAGCATCTTTTGATTTATCTAACAACTGATTTATCGTACTAAAATCTTCCAAATATTTAGCCTGATTGGCTCTCACTTTTTCAACAACTGGCAAAATCCTTTCCCTTTCTTTTTCATTATCTTTTGATTTAGAAATTAAGTCAGATTGCCTTGAAATGGCACTTTTTTCATCCGTAATGAAAACATCCATACTTTTCAGACGCTCTAAATTGGCGGGCGATTTATCATTTTTATAATTGGCAATCAAGGTTATTTCTCGATAAATATTGATGTATTCTTTTTCCAATTCGTTGCTGTAATCACCTATACTCTTATTCAGCGTGTTGGGCATGACTAATAATTGTCTTTTCGCTTGAAAAACCGAGCGATTATAAAGTTTTAGAGAATCTAATAGTTTAGGCAACAACAGCCCATATTCTTCCAAGGTAGGACTTGCTTCCTCCATAATTTTTTGCAAACTTTTGGCGGCTCTTACTCTGGCGATTTGACCATTAATTTTAGCAATTCCATCGGCAGTAATACCCACAATACTGGCGGCAGGTTCAGCTTTTATTAGTTCCAAAATATCCGTCAGCGACTTTGTTACTTGCAAAGCATCCTTTTCACCCGAATTCCCCTTATCCACCAAATTGTTCAAAGCACTTGCATAAGAAACGATTCCCAAAAGTGAACCATCCACCACTTTCGATACTTTTTTGAGTTTATCACCATCGCTTTTCAGCGAAGACAAAGTAGAGACAATAGCACCCGCAGAAGATTGGTCAGACGAGACAATAGTGGTTAATTCATTGGCAGTCAGCGATTTATCAATGGCTGAGAAGCTATCATTAATGCCTTTTCGCATTTGTGAAGAAGCGTCCACGAAAGGCGTTATTTTGGGTAAGGTTCGACAACTTACCATTGTCAAAAAGCACAATCCAATTAGTATCTTTTTCATATATTTAGGTTTTAGTAGGACAAAAGATTTCTATCCCCTCGAAGGACTTGGAGCCAACAAACCCGCCAAAGCTCCAATGGCTGCCGAACCGAGTGCAGTGAGAATGGTAGGGATATTTTTATCTTCAACCGTATTTCCTGAAGCCACTCGCCAAACAATTCCCAAGGTTATTACCACAATCACGAAGCCCAAAGAACCCACCACGATTCGATAAATCCAGTTGTCAGGAATAAAAGAAGTGTCCGTAAATTTTTGAAGAGCATCTTTCGGGTCTTTCTTGAAAGCATCTTCAACATCAGGATTATTTTGAATAAGATTATTCAAATCAGGAAGGTTTTTTGCTTGGACTTGCATGGCTTTGTGTGTTTAGGGTTTGATAATCAATTGTTTAGGGAAGTTAATAAAAAAATCCAAGTCTGTGGGGATTTGGATTTTAATTGTTTGTGGATTCTTATTATGTGGTAGGATAAAGCAAGATTTACAATGGTTTAAAAAATAAATCACAACGAGCTTTTAGGGCTTCAATGTGAGCTTTATATTTGAGACTATCGCTTTTATTTGGAGGCATAGTTCTCGTTGAAGCATCAAATAATGCTTTTTCTAATACACATGAACAATAACCTGACATTTGTGCATTAATTTCTGGAAACCTACCTCCATCTCCATCTTTATTATGGCATGAAGTACATTTTTTGGTTGAAGATAAATTATCTAAAATTGTAGAAGGTCCAGGGTTTTGCACCCAACTGGCATCTACTATTGGGTCATACCAAACCGAAGATTTTATATTATCAATAATTCCTGCAAATGCACTTTTGTTAGGATGTACGATAAAAGGATTTTCACCAGCGTGACAGTCCGTACACATACCTCCTCCAGGATTTTTAATTAGATCACTACCTCCTACCCAATTCTTGAAATCTATTTTTTCATTTCTTTTAAAGACAACCCCTGGTGGATTATCGAAAAAGCAAACTTTTCCTGTTTCTGTTCCAAGACAAATAACACCAAAGAGAAGAGCATCGTCTGTTGCTTTCTTTGCAGTAGTATCAAAATAATACCGAGGTAATGCCAAACATACGCCTTTTGGTGAAATGCTTTCAAAAGACCATAACTCAGCCTGCAATTTACTACTTATGAATTCATTTTCTATTATGCCTTGAAACTTCCATTCGTTTGAAAACATTTCTTTAGGTACAGGTACACCAGCGGCTATACATTCGTTACAATATGCTTGACCACTATTCTGAGTATTTGAAAAGACATTAAAATCGAGGTTTTCTAATTTTTGAGCAATTGTAAAATTTAGTCCCTTTGCCCAAACTTGTTTATTATTTTCAGGAAGTATTGATTTTTTTAAGGTTAATGTTATATACTGTATTCTAAGAAAATTATTTATTATGGACAATTTTGAATAATTAGTAGGCTTAACCTTTTCAATTAAGAAATCAATAAAAAGAGCATTTCTTAATATTTTATCAGCCACTTCCCCATTTATTTCTGCTTGTTTCTTTTTTAAAAACTCCTTATTTTTTTCATCTTTATTTAACAAATCATCAATATAATATTCTTGTGCAGCTTTAATAAATGAAGAATCTGGGTTTATTTCTTTACCATCAGTCCCTAATATCACTCCATGTCCAACGGCTGAAATCGGGTTAGAAGTAAAAACTTGTTTTCTGTCTAATGAAGTACACATCTGACCGACAAATCCAATTATCAGTAAGAAAATGGCAATTTTGATTTGGTTTGATTTCATGATATTATATTTGAATTAAATTTTTATGTGGCTAAACTTTTAATGATCATAGAGATTGTATTAATCTTTTATAAAATTCATTTAGAGTATAAGATTAAATCATATTTGAAATGTAAATGCTAGCAGGTAATATTCTTGAAAGGCAAGTTCTTTAATTGGAGTTGAACCTCTGTTATAACTTATACTTATTTTCACTTTTGGAGATTTTTTATCAGCATTTTTTGTTAAATCATAATTTATACCAGTAGTTAATAAATTAGATTGTTTCTCAGTAATTTGAGATGTATTTATTATGTTGTAACGGTATATATAATTTGCAAAAAAATCAGTTTTACTGGGTTGATAATCTGATATCTCATCTTTCTTTGAAGGTGAAATTGTAAAATTTATTCCTAAA
>JANPIG010000344.1:0-1255 GCA_031424875.1 Cytophagales bacterium | reverse complement strand
TAAAGGACTTTGGAAAAGACCAACCCAAGGGTGCAATCTCCTCACTCTCTTCTAACTTTTCCCAAAAAATTATTCAAGAAAATTATAATTATTCTGAGAATTCTACGGCAATTACACCTTTAAATATGCTCCTATATCCTCATGCTTTATCCAGCATAAGTTCAGCACAATCTAATGATGGAACTGCTTTTCTTAGTTTTCAACCCGAACCTAAAAGTTATCTTTTTGTAGGAAGAAATAGCGTAGAACCAGAAAAAGAAATTCATAAAGTTGTGGAGAAAGGGAATTTGGAAGATGAAATTTGGGCAAAAATCAGAATGAACCCCGATGCTTTGCCACAAGGAGAAACGGAGATGATTCCAAGTTTGGGCTATTGGAATAAAGTCCATAAAGTGCCCTCTACCCAAGAAGTAAAAGCTGAACTAAAAGGTTTGGAAGGTAATTCAAAATTGAAAATTTATTCCCTTAATTATCCCGAACTAAAGAGAAAATTAGAAATCATCTTTGTAGCAAATTTTCCTTTTCAAATTGTGGAATTTAATGAATTGATTGAGGGGAAAATAGTCAATGGGAGAAGATAAACGCTCACCGCATAGCTGGTATCATCTCTTCAGCAGCTACGGAAAACCCCCAATTCCCATATCTCTAATTACTAATTAAACTTTCCCAAACAATTTCCATCATATTCATGAACGAAAAACAGTCGCACGCATTGACTTTATTTGATTTGAACCAGAAGATTCGTCGCTCGCAAATTAAAGCGGCGGTGGTAATGGCTTTTATCATGGGAATCAATCTGACCGTGTCAAGGTATCTGAATTATAAAGAAGATGATGCTTCGTGGACTGAATATTTATTGCATTTTTTGTACGGTTTGTGGGCTTCAGCAATTATATGGTGGTTTAATATTTACTTGAATAACCCCCGATTTTTTAAACTACCCTACGCAAAAACGCACCCTCAACAAGTTTTTGCCTTAAAATGTGCATTGAGTATTGGTTTCGGTATTGTGATGATGGCAATTTGGAGTGAAATTTTTATCCAGTTTTTTGTAGATAACAGAGGACCTGCTCATGTGTTTGAGTTGTATCAATATCGAGGATTTACCATCAATGTTATCGTACTTTTATTGCTGTATGGGATCGAACAATTTTACCGTAGTCAGCAAGCATCCGTTGAAAATGAGGCTTTGAAAAGAGAAAATATCATCGCCCAATTTGAAGTTTTGAAACAGCAAGTAAATCCTCATTTTTTG
>JANPIG010000343.1:0-3344 GCA_031424875.1 Cytophagales bacterium | reverse complement strand
TTGATGTTTGAAGTATCAACTTTAGCACTTTCAGTTTCTGGTGTAACTGTCTGTGTAGCATTTGGTTGTGTTGGAGCAGCAGAATTTTCTACAGGTTTAGCTTCTGGGGTAGGTGCCGAATCTCCTCCTTTTAAAAGATGTTCGTAAGCCTCACCATTTTCTCCAATGATGGCGATTATGCTATCCACAGGGACAGCTTTTCCTTTTTCTAAACCAATGTATAAAAGCCGACAATCTTTGAAATTGCTCAAATCCATTCTTTCATCCAAATCAAGCTCCATAGTAGCTTTATCGGTTTCAATTTCAGCCAAAAGACCATCACCAGGTTTGAGGACATCGCCAACTTTTTTGAGCCATTCTGCCACAACACCTTCTGTCATGGTGTCGCTCATTTTGGGCATTGTTATAATTTCTGCCATTGTTTTTATATAGGAATTATTAGTATTTTCATTTTAAGAACCCAAAAATAAGGCTAAACCCTTGCTTTCAAAAGCTATCTTGGAAAAATATAAAATTGTCTTTGTAAAATTATGATTTAGATTGTCTGAATTTGGATAAGTCAGATTTGTGGATTTTTAGGAATTAAAAATAAATCTTTTTATTATATTTCATTACAATCAATGAAATTAATATTTGGAAACTTAATCCAAAAATCTACTAATCGGACGAATCTAAATTCAAACAGATGCTTATGCCGAGCCTCTCAAACAAAAAACTTCTTGTAAAAAGCCCTCGAAGCCCTTAATTTTGTAATTCTGATTTATATAACCCAATGTCTTCCTCAAACAACGAACACAAAAACACACTTTATTTCCCCAATCTCAATGGCGTTCGTTTCATTGCAGCTTTTTGGGTTATTGTTCATCATATCGAACAATTTAAGGAGAAATTTGGGTTCATCAACCATCAATTTAGTACCCGCTTTGTTCGTATGATTGGTCCTTTGGGCGTATTCTTGTTTTTTGTGTTGAGTGGTTTTTTGATTACCTCTCTGTTATTGGTAGAAAAAGAAAGAACCAAAACTATAGATATTGCAAGTTTCTACATGAGGAGAGTTTTAAGGATTTGGCCACTTTATTTTCTAACTGTCATTTTAGGATTATTTATACTTCCCAAAATTCCATTTTTGAATATTCCAGACGAAACTATTTTCATTAGAGAAAATTTCACTGAGAAAATTATTCTGTATCTTTTTATCCTCCCAAACGTTGTAACGGGTGTTTTTAAGCATATTCCTTACCTATCGCAAAACTGGTCTATTGGCGTTGAAGAGCAATTTTATTACTTCTGGCCTTGGGTAATACGCCAAACCAAAACTACTCGTTTATTGCTCGTAATGATTATTTTTTTCCTCTTTTTCTATTTCCTGCGTTCTCTTACAGTCTTGTATATGCCTGAAATCGGTTGGTGGAAATATTTGAATGAGTTTATTAAATCATTGAGAATTACCTGTATGATTTTGGGGGCTATAGGAGCATATTTTACGTATTTTCATGCTAATTCTCAAGTCATTAAACTAATTTTTCTTAAAATTACACAGTTAACTTTATACTTTTCATTAATTGTTTTGCTCTTTTTGGGAGTATATATTAAAGGAATCAATCAAGAGTTTTACGCACTTATTTTTACCTTAATTTTAATGAATTTAGCTAAGAATCCCAAGTCAATTTTGAACCTAGAAAATCCAGTTTTTGATTACCTTGGAAAGATATCATACGGAATGTATATGTATCATACAATAGCAGTGGTTATTGGGGTAAAAATAGCCATGAATTTCCAGCAAAGTAACTGGGTTAGCTATCCCATTACTTATTTATTAACTATCTCAATATCAGCACTTTCATATCAATATTTTGAAAAACCTTTTTTAAGGATAAAAGATAGATTTACAACCAAATTATGACAACATACGAAGAATACGAAGTAGTTTTTAATAAAGCCTATATCTCAATAGTGCTATGTATATTAGCGTATTTAGCTTTTAGATTTAAAGATAAAATTGAAAGTAAATTTGCACAAATAGGCACAAAAAAGTCTTTTGCTCTACTGGCTTTTTTAGGAAGAATATTACCCTTTTTAGTGGTTTATATATTCTATGGATTTGATGCCCAATCAGATGTGCAAATATTTTGGAAATCTGCTCAAGAGGCGGCAAAATTTAAGTTGGTTTATCGTGATTTTGAATCGCTTTATTCTCCATTTTTTGCCTATATCACTGCCCTTCCTCTTTATTTTTGGGATGCTGCTCGAGCCGTAACGCTTTTGATGATAGTGATTGAATTACTTGTTCTTTGGCTAACTATGAAGACATATCCCGCTGAAAATCAAGCATCTACTTTATTCAAAGCATTGATTTACCTGCTTCTGCCTGCACCCTATATGTTCTGCGTTTTAGGTGGACAAGAGGATATTTGGATGTGGGGTTTTGCATGTGCCGTGGTATATGCTTGGCAACGGAAGCGGTCTGAATTTTACTTAGGAATTATTACGGGATTGGGGCTTTTAACCACTAAAGCTTTTTTTGTTTTATTACTTCCATTATTGTTCTTAAAACTCAACAATAAGATAAAATTTGTTTTAGGAAATCTTGCCGTTGGCTTGCCCATTTTAGTTATTCTATATGCATTGGGCGGAACCAGTTTTTTGATGCCAGTGCGCTTAGCTCAAGAACCTATGGCAGTAAATATGTGGTCGGTGATTAATCCTTTAATTTGGGATTTAGGAATTACCAAAGACATAAAACTCCTTAATTGGATTGGTCTATTTGTGATATTTATAGTTTCAGTTTGGCAAACTTTCAAGAACAAACAGCTTGATATTCAGCAATTTATACCTAAGATTTGGACTATAGTTTTCTTGATGATGATGATAGTTCAAATTGGTTCTTATGCCAATTATGTATTTATCTTTGCAATGCCACTAATGTTTGGGTTCGATTTTTTCAAGAAAAAAACCTTCCTTGTGCTTACTTTTATTTTCCAGTCTTTTGCCGCCATTCAACCATCTTTTTGGTTCAGAATAGGGAAACCTTTTTTACGTTTTGATAACCTCTTGGGTGCAAAATTTGCCATTGAATATGCTCTAGAAATTATTGTTTTCACGGGTGTCATATATTGGTTAGTTTTAGTTTTGAAGAATACGAAAATAAGTAAAATTTGAGTATGTTTAGATTAACTCTGACTTTTGACCAAAAGCAAAATATTCACCAAATGAAAAAAATCACGTTCCTTTTATTATCATTTTTATTGTTAGGTTTTCAAGGCCTCGCTCAAAGCAAAAAAAACCGTATTGTTCTGACTATTAAGGACAAACAAAACAAAGTTGATGTTACTGTTGATGGAAAA
>JANPIG010000342.1:0-6638 GCA_031424875.1 Cytophagales bacterium | reverse complement strand
CATTCGTGTTCAGAGGCTTAGCACAAGACAAAGAAGTAACAGGAAAAGTAACTTCCTCAGATGACGGGGCTGCCTTACCAGGGGTAAGTGTAACTGTAAAAGGTACAACTCGTGGAGTAACCACAGATGGTAATGGAAACTATAAAATTAATGTGCCTTCTAATGCAACGTTAGTTTTCTCTTTCGTGGGTTTCCAAAAACAAAATGCAACGGTTGCAAATAAATCAACCATCAATTTAGTGCTGAATGCTGATGTGTCCGAAATCAATGAAGTTGTTGTGGTAGGTTATACAACCCAATCTCGACGTACTATTACGGGTTCTCAGGCTTCCGTAAAAGGTAGCGACATTGCCGCTATTCCTGTTCAAACGTTCGACCGTGCTTTGCAAGGTCGTGCGGCTGGTGTACAAATTACTGGTTCAAATGGTGTACCAGGTGGACAAGTACAAGTACGTATTCGTGGTGTAGGTTCTATTAAAGGTGGAACTGACCCATTGTATGTTGTGGATGGTGTACAAGTAAATACAAGTAGTAACTCTGCTTTTGCTTCAACAAACCCTTTATCATTTTTGAATCCCAATGATATTGAGAACATTGAAATTTTGAAGGATGCTGCCTCTGCGGCTATTTATGGTGCTGCAGCTGCAAATGGCGTTGTATTAGTAACAACTAAAAAAGGTAAGTCTGGAAAGACAAATATCAGCTTGGATGTTAATACGGGTTATGTTGAGCCGACTAAATTTTTAGATGTACTAAATACCCAAGAATGGTTGAAACTTAGAACGGAAGCGATTGCTAACCAAGGAATTGAATTGGCAACTGCTAAAGCTAATGCTTTAACAGGAGTACGATTGGATGGTGCTTTGACGGATGATCAAATTGCAGCTTTGCCTACGTATGATTGGCAAAGAGCAGCTTACACAAAAGGCACAACCAATAATTATAATCTATCCATAAATGGGGGTAATGAAAAAACTACTTTCTATTTGTCTGGAGCTTATAATCAATCAGATGCCAATGTTAGAAATATTGATTATAAAGGAGGAAATTTTAGTATTAAAGTAAATAATAAAGTAAGTACTAAACTTTCTTTTGACGCAGCTATTACATTGAGTTCGTTCAACCAGAGAGGTACTTTTGGAGGTCCTGGCGGTGGTAGCTTTTTAGGTTCGCCTTCTTTTTCTTCGCCTTTGATTTTGCCCATGAACCGTATTTTTAATGATGATGGTTCTTACTTTGGAACACCTGCAACGGGTGGAATTGCGGGTATTTTAAATCAAAACGTATTTCTTGTTAGTGATTTGAATAAAATTAACTCTCGTACCAATCAGTTGATTAGTTCTTTGGGGCTTACTTACAAAATTACCGAAGGATTATCTTTCAGACCTTATGCAAGTATTGACTATCGTACTATCAATGGACAGAATTTTTCAGATCCACGTACTGCAGATGCCTTCAATGTAAAAGGACGTATTTCTGCTCAACAATTTGAAAGAGTTAACTTTTTGAGTAATGCAACTTTTATTTATGATAAGACTTTTAAGAAAGATCATAAAATAGGAGGTTTGGTAGGAGCAGAATATCGTCAAGATACTCAAGAAAATTATCAAACTACTGCTGAAGGTATTCCAACTCCTCAGTTTACTACTCAATCATCTGCCGCTAACCCAATTACTGTATTTAGTTCATGGACTGGATTTAAAAAAGTGGGTATTTTTGGCCGTTTTAATTATGATTATGCCAGTAAATATTTCTTGGGTTTAACCGCACGTTATGATGGTTCTTCTCGTTTTGGAACTAATAATTTATACGGTTTCTTCCCAGGTATTTCTGCGGGATGGGATGTAGCAGCAGAAGATTTCTTGAAAAGTAGCCCTTCTATTTCACAATTAAAACTAAGAGCAAGTTACGGAACATTGGGTAATGACCAAATTGGAAACTTTGATTCACGTGGTTTAGTTGGGGGTGGATATAATTACAATGCTCTGTCAGGTATTGCTCCAGAAAGTTTAAGTAATGCGGCATTGCGTTGGGAACGTAATACAACCTCAAACTTTGCATTAGACTATGGATTTTTTAATAGCAGAATTCAAGGCTCTATTGAATACTTTGTTCGTACCAGTAGTGATTTATTACTTGACCAACCCGTACCTCAAACCAGTGGATACAGTACTATCGCTAATAATTTAGGAGAAATGCAAAATGTTGGTTTAGAATTTAGTATCAAGACTGTTAATATTGACAAAGGTGGTTTTAAATGGTCAAGTGATTTTAATATCTCAAAAATTGATAATAAAATAACTAAATTATATGATACTTTGACCGTATTGCCTGGTAGAGGCGCAGATGAACAAATCAGAATTGGCTATCCTTTCAATTCAATTTATGTAGCTAAATATGCGGGTGTAAATCCAGCAACAGGTCGTGCTATGTGGTATGATAATGCTGGCAACATTATCTATCGTTTAGCAGGTAGTGTTGATTCGTATTCAAGAATCATTGGTCAGCAAATTCCAACTATTTATGGTGGATTTACTAATGATTTTTCGTATAAAGGATTTGACTTGAATGTGCTATTTACGTATGAATATGGTAGAACAGCCTTTAATAATCAATCAGGCTTTATGTTTGAAAACGGAGGCCGCTTGTTCAATACTTTACGTTCAGTTTATGAAAGCCGTTGGACAACCCCAGGACAAATTACCAGCACACCACGTCCAATAAATGGTAATGCAGAAATTTTAGGTTCAGGTATAACTGCGGGTTCGAGGGTTTATGAAGATGCTTCTTATATCCGTCTAAAAACAATATCATTAGGGTATAATTTCCCAAAAGCAATTGTTAGTAAGTTGAGTGTTGGATCTATTCGCCTTTATGTACAGGCATATAACCTTTATACTTGGACAAAATGGAGTGGTTTTGACGCAGAATGGGTGAATTTAGGAAGTGGAAATAATGGTATAGTACCACAGCCTCGTACTATTGTAGGAGGTATAAAATTAGGATTCTAATCGTAAAAGGATTCTTTTTCAAATATAAAAGATAATAAAAATGAAATATAAAAATATATTCAGATCCATTTCATTGGGTCTTATAATCATAACAAGTTCATGTAGTGATATTTTGGATGTACAACCACGTCAATCCATAGATTCGGCAACGGCTCTTTCTTCTGAAGATGCTTTGAATGCTGCTTTGAATGGTGTCTATGACCGTTTGCAATCAACTAACCTTTATGGTCGTGATTTAATTGCTATTCCAGAAGCTTTGTCAGATAATGGAAGAGCTACTAATAAATCAGGACGTTTAAATCCTGAATATCAGAATCAAGTAAACGCACATTTTGTTGTTTGGCAAACTGCTTATTTGGCAATTAATCAACTCAATCTAATATTAGAAGCTATTCCTAAGGTAACAACGCTTTCTGCAACTTCAAAAAATTCGTTAGAAGGACAAGCGTCAATGTTGAGAGGATTAATGTATTTTGAATTGGCTCGTTGTTATGGATATGAACCGCCAGTGGCTGTTAAAGAATCTGATAGAGGTGCTGTTCCAATTATGAAAACAGGCGTTTTAGATTTGTCACAAATCGACAGATTACCAAGAGCATCAATTAATGAAGTGTACGATTTTATTTATGCAGACTTTACTAATGCTATCAGTAAATTATCTTCTGTAACACTTTCAACAAGTTATGCTAACAAAGGAGCTGCTAATGCTTTGTTTTCAAGAATTGCCTTGTATCGTGGAGATTATGCAAATGCTATTAAATATGCTAATGATGCGTTAGCAAGTGGTATAGGGGTTTTTCAAACAAAGGACAGTTATGTGCCAGCTTGGAGAGTAGCTAATCATCCAGAAGCTATGTTTCAAATTGTTTACCAAGCAAATGAAAATGTTGGGGTAAATACTTCATTACAAACTACTTATACAACACTGGTAACTTTAGGAAACACTGCCACAACAGGGGGATTCGGTGATTTAGTACCAACCGCATCTTTATTAAACTCTTTTGAAGCAGGAGACGTACGCCGTAACTTATACGAAAGAGGAACTGCTGGACGTGGTACATCTGAAATTGAATGTACTAAGTTCTTTGGAAGAAGTGGTGCTGTAAACTTAGATAATATTCCTGTAATTCGTATTTCAGAAATGTACCTAAATCGTGCCGAGGCTTTAGCTTTGACGGGTAAGGAAACGGAAGCTTTAGCAGATGTAAACCGTATTCGTACTCGTGCTGGTTTAGATCCTAAAACAGGTCTTACTGGTAAAGCTCTTATTGATGAAATTGCTTTGCAAAGGCGTATTGAATTAGCGTTTGAAGGACATCGCTTTTTTGATTTGAAGCGTCGTGGACAAGATATTGTTAAGGCTGCTCCTGTGCAAAGTTTAGCTTATACAGACTTCCGTATTTTAGCTCCAATTCCGATTCGTGAAATTCAAGCCAATTCAAACTTGAAGCAGAACGTAGGGTATTAATATTATCACTAAAAGAAATTTTCAAATGAAAAAAATATTAAATATATCATTGATTGTCATGATGACAATTTCCTTGTTTTCTTGTTTTAATGAAAACAAACCAGTTTTTGATAGCATCACGCTTGTAGAATTTCAAGATGCCACCGTAAATGCTTCTGCTTTGGGAAAAACATTTCCTTTGTTAGCAACTACAAATAATGTTCAAACCAGAACATTAAGAATAAATTTAGTGGGGGTTCAACGTGATAAAGACGAAATAATTAAATTTTCAATCGACCCTACTGAGTCAACAGCTGTGGCGGGTGTAAATTATGATTTGGCTGGAGCAACTTCAATTACAATTCCTGCAAAATCAAGTTTTGGAGAATTGAAAGTAAATGTTTTGAAAGCTCCGGCACAAGCAGGTAAAACGGTAAGTGTTGTGTTTGTTTTAGAAGGTAACGGTTCAGATATTAATCCAAATACTAACTACAGGAAAGTAGGATTAAGAATCACTTTATAATCTTAAAAAAACAATAATCATAAACAGGCTATTTCCTCACCAGGGATAGCCTGTTTTTTTTGTAAAATCCCTATTAAAACAAATCTTCTAAAACTTCTTTATCAAAAAACATCAATTTTATATTATAATAAAAATCCAATCGTTATATTTAATGTTGTAAAGACGCTCATTATAGATTCTTAATAAATGGCCTTTCCTTCATTTCACGCTAAAGATATTTAATATTCACCAACCTACAAGGTTTAAATTCATGCTAAAATTATTATGAAAAAAAACATTACTAAATTAGGGTTTAGAGGGTTTAGTGGTTTGATGATTTGTTTGGCTTTGCTGACGAACCTTACAAACGTACAAGCTGATAGTTCTGCTCCTTATGCTGATGTTACCGTAACAGGAACGGTTTCTGAAAAAGATGAAAATGGTAAAATTTCTACTATTCCTGGTGCCGCTATCCGTGAAAAAGGAACCAAAAATGGCGTGGTTGCTAATGGCAATGGACAGTATTCCATCAAAGTAAGAGACGGAGCTACGCTGGTCTTTTCTGCGATTGGTTTTCTTCCCCAAGAGATTGCTGTAAATAATCAAACCAAAATAGATGTTGTTTTAGAAACGGATTCCAAAAGTTTGGATGAGGTGGTTGTAACGGGCTATCAGAAAATTGATAGAGCCAATTTTACAGGTGCTGCCGTGAAACTCAAAACCGATGACATCAAAATCCCTGGTACGATTGACGTAGGTAGAATGTTGGAAGGACGTGCCGCTGGGGTATCTGTCCAAAACGTTTCGGGTACTTTTGGAACGGCTCCCAAAATCAGAATTCGTGGAGCAACTTCTATCTCAGGTGAAAACAAACCCTTGTGGGTAATTGATGGAGTGGTTTTGGAGGATGTCGTAAACATTTCTAATGATGACCTTTCTTCGGGAAATGCCAATACTTTGCTCGGTTCAGCCGTTGCGGGTCTGAACTCAGACGATATTGAGAGTTTCCAAATACTAAAGGATGCTTCTGCTACTGCCCTTTACGGAGCCAGAGCCATGAACGGTGTAGTGGTAATTACTACCAAGAAAGGACGTGTTCAAACGCCTACAGTTAGTTATACCAGCAATTTTGCCTTTACCCTTCGCCCTTCTTATGACGATTATAACATCATGAATTCTAACGAACAAATGGGGGTATATTCTGAATTGGAACGTAAAGGATGGCTAACATACAGTGATGTTTCTCGGAGAGCTAATTCAGGAGTTTATGGAAAAATGTATGACCTAATCAGTACCTACAATACTGATACTAAGCAATTTGGATTGGCAAATACGCCCGAAGCACGTTCTGCTTTTTTGCAACGTTACGCACAAGTAAACACGGATTGGTTTAAATTATTATTCAAAAACTCGCTTACCCAAGAACATTCATTAAGCATTACAGCGGGAACGGATGCAGCTCAATATTATTTCTCAACCTCTATTTATGATGATAACGGTTGGACGATAGCGGATAATGTGCGCAGATATACCGCTACGATGCGAGCAAACTACAAGTTGAGCCAAAAGTTGAGTTTGGGCTTTATTACGGTTGGATCTATTCGTGACCAACGCACTCCCGGTTCGCAGGACAGAGTAAATAATGCCTATCAAGGACGTTATGACCGTGATTTTGATT
>JANPIG010000341.1:0-4658 GCA_031424875.1 Cytophagales bacterium | reverse complement strand
GTGCAAAATTTAATTATTCTCAAGAAGAGGGGGGTATTTATGAAGTGGATGCTTCGCAATTGAAGGGTGCGTATATGTTGTTGGATGAAGCCTCTGTAACGGGCACTGCCAATATCGTGATGGCAGCGGTTTTAGCAGAAGGAACAACAACGATTTACAACGCCGCTTGCGAACCATACCTTCAGCAACTATGCAAAATGTTGAACCGCATGGGAGCAAAAATCTCGGGTGTTGGTTCAAATTTATTGACCATCGAAGGTGTTTCTGAACTTTTTGGAACTGAACATACCATGCTTCCAGACATGATTGAGATTGGCTCGTTCATTGGAATGGCAGCCATGACACAATCTGAAATTACGATAAAAAACTGCTCTGTGCCTGATTTAGGCATCATTCCCCAGGTTTTTCAAAAATTAGGAATCCATCTTGAAATCCGTGGAGACGATATTTTTGTTCCTGCCCAAGAACGTTACGAACTCGAAACTTTTATTGACGGTTCAATGCTTACGGTGTCAGATCATCCATGGCCAGGCTTCACGCCCGATTTATTGAGTATCGTTTTGGTAACGGCAATTCAAGCAAAAGGAACGGTTTTGATTCACCAAAAGATGTTTGAAAGTCGTTTGTTTTTTGTAGATAAATTAATTGAAATGGGCGCTCAAATTATCCTTTGCGACCCACACCGTGCTACCGTAGTAGGCCTAAATCGTCAGCAACAATTAAGAGGAATTCGCATGACTTCACCAGATATTCGGGCTGGAGTTTCACTCTTAATTGCAGCCATGTCTGCTAAAGGAACTTCAATCATTGAGAACATCGAGCAAATAGATAGAGGTTATCAGAACATTGATACTCGTTTGAATGCGATTGGTGCAGAGATTATTCGATTGTAAGAGTTTCTGTAAGATAAATAAATAAATCCCTGCAAACTTAGAAATTAGCGGGGATTTATTTATTCAGAATACTACCTCTTCCTCGAAGACCCAATATTAAATCCTAAATGAAAACTCCCCATGCCAGTTGATTGAAACTTTTTATCACCAAACAAAAAGCCAGCTCCCAAGGAAAGACCTAAGTAAATTCCAGAATTATATACTCGCTGAATTCCCCAAACTCCTCCGAGTGCAAAACCGTTGTTATAAGTCGAAAACTGGTCTTTGTTCACCACAGGAGCAAATTTATATTCTGCCCTCAAAGCTAAGTAGTTACCAGAATTATTATTGATATTTTTTCCTTTACCTAATCGTTTTCCAAAATTATAATAGTTACGAAAATCAACCACAGCTCTTGGGGCTAAACCATAGTAGCTATTGAAAGTTCTTGGACTGGTATTCCCTATTTCTTCATAATGGGATATTCCATTCAATTCTCCCGCAAGGAATAGGGTCTGGTTTTTACTAATTGCCATCTCATGCGTAATGGCAGGTGACAAAATACTAATGTTTGTTACTGTTTTTGTAGTGGAGGCTTCATCTTGAGCCGTGAATTGTTGTGCATCAGAGGCAAATGTAATACTTAATAAAATAAGAGCGCTGATTAATTTGTTCATATGAGTTTAGTTTTAATGTTTTCATAATTATGACATTTTGATTTAGATTTTCCCCTATTATTCATAAGAATATTCTTTAAAACGTTATCAATGTAACACTCGAACCTGCATTTCAAGAGTCGTATGCTCAAATCCTTCCAATTGGACGAATGATAAAAATAATTGAGTGAAAAGAGGGCGTCGCACCTTCGACATTTTGCTCTGCAGGCAAACCCCAATCCACTTGGGTTTTCTCACAGTCTGTCTGAGTGAAAGGAATCGAACCTTTGAAATCTGGTTCCCAAAACCAGTCCGTATAGCCCCTGCGGAATACCCAGTTAATGATTTCTTTGTAAATAATTCTCAATTTTCGATAATCAATATACAATTTTCAATTAAGGAAAAGGTTTTAACTTTCAGTTTACTTGCAAATTGTTAATTGTACATTGAATTTTTTAATTTTCCCCGAATCCGCCCCTTTCCGTATAATGCAAACATACGGACAGGGCTACTTTTGGTGGATAGTTTCACGGTGAAATTTCGTGTCGTTTTTCAGAAATAAACTGAAATAATTTCATTTGTGAGGCATCAGATTAAGCATCATTCTAACACCCTGATTCGTTCTGAATCAATGCGAATTTTTATACCATATAAGCAGGATAGAAATGTTAGGTTTTGTTTTGGATAAATTCTATCAATTCTAAAATTCATCTATAAAACAATATTGCCTAACACTAAAATTCTAAAACTTAATCCTTTCTAACATCCCTATGTGGTTGAGACTTCGCACCACGCATTTTTTTGGGCAATAAAAAAACAACTAATCTTTTTGATGAGTCGGGTTGATATTAATGATTTCGTATAAAACGCAATCACTTTAGTATCTGCCTAACTCTTATATTTTCTTGATTCTTAAGATCAAAACATGCCTTAAATTTATGATAATCAGGTATATCTGTGTCGTTTTCTTGTAAATTCGAAACTATAAAGCGGTAATTCATTGCTTTACTCGATTAATCTTCGATACTATTTCCACTCGGTAACATAACTACTCGCATTGTTGTTGGAATAATTATTTGAGTTGAATTTAAATGTAACATGATATTTTCAATCGCATAGAGTTTTTTAAAATGTTGGTTCTATGCAATTTTTAATTGAACAAATTATTTTAGTATATTTATAAATCTAAGCATGTATGGCAATTGATAATTTTACCTAAAAAAAACTCTTAGAAACTTTATCTTTTCAACCATCATTATTTGGTTAAGTTTACCCAATAAAAAAAAACCGACAATTTGCGTGTCGGGTTGTTATAAATTTCTAAGATTGAAATAAACTCAATCAAAAATAGTACAATAACCCACACAAGTCAAATCACGATAACACGGCATAAAGCCATGCGACTGTTTCGTAATAATGTGACTTGATTTTAGCATTTTGTTTTTTGTTTTTCTTTTCACAAACTTCTGAATATTATTATCATAATTCCAGATTATTTATTGAATAAATTTTTTAAAAAAAATATAATTATCTAATAATCAGAACTTTAAAGTATTAATTATTTTAAGTTGATTTTATTAAATGTAAATTTTAATTTTACCGCTAATTATTAACTTTATACTTTAATAAATCGTTAAATGAGTAAACTAACTTAATACAATTTTAATCTACAAATTTGGGTAGTAATAAAAAATATTCTCTTAGAATAATACAATAAAATTATGGAATATATTTTCTCTCTTGACTTTACAAAGCCAGCAATTTTTATTCTATTGTGCGTGGTAATGTTTGTGATAATAGTGTCAAGATATTTTGTTTTGAGCGGCATTTTTCATTTATATTTTTACGTTTGGAAACATGAAGAATGGGAGAGAAGGAAAATAAATAAGAAGGCATATCCACCCAAGCAATTTCAGAAAGAAGTTTACTGGTCAATGGTAACTGCTTTGATTTTTGCGGTAATTGGGGCCTTTTTAGGTGTGTTTTGGCAGAAAGGTTATACGGCTATTTATCTGAATATCAATGATTTTCCTTTATGGTGGTTTCCGATTAGCATTATTATTTCAATGTTCATTCATGAAACGTATTATTATTGGCTTCATAGGTTGATGCACCAACCAAAGATTTACAAATACGTACATCAAGTTCATCACGATAGTAGAATCACCTCCGCTTGGACAGCCTTTTCATTTCACCCCATCGAAGGAATTTTGGAAGCTTTGATTATGCCATTGATTGTTATTTTCATTCCCATGCACCTCTATGCTATCATTATTCACCTCACTATCATGACCGTTACGGCAGCCATCAATCATCTGGATATTGAAATTTACCCACGAAATCGGTTTGGGAATATTTTAGGAAAGCACGTTATTGGAGCAACCCATCATAGCCATCATCACAAATTTTATCGTTTTAATTTCGGGTTGTATTTTACTTTTTGGGACAAATGGGCTAAGACAGAAAGCCCAAGCTTTGAAAAGGATTACGATAATAGAAGTCAATAATTAAGGTTGTAGCGTATTCAATTCAAAAAAAAGTCATATTGACGATGTAGATTAAAAGGATTTTCATTAATCAATAAAATAAAATCCCAATAAACCTGCCAAAATCTCTATCATTTGTGTGCCAATTTACACCTCAAAGTGCTCATTCACACTTCCGCCGAGTATCTGCAATTGAAATAATCTTCCAACCTTTATCGGTCTTGAAAAATTGGAAAGCATCCACTCCGCAATGTTGGCGTTTTTGGTTTACGTACAATTCATAAGGAGTCCAAGCCGTGGCCATTTGAGCATCCACTCTGATTTCATAACTCAATACTCTTTCTTCAATACTGACATTTGTGGGAATTGAACCAATAGATTTCACAAAGCCATCAATGGATGCTTCGGTTGTCAATCCTACTACGCCAGTCTTGCGGTCGGCACCAATAGATTGCATACGGGCAGATGGATGAAAACAGGCTCTAATCATTGTAGAGTCGTGTTTTTGCATTCCTTCAAACAATTGAATTACTACGGCTTTGACCGCTTTTTCATCTTCTGATTGAGCAAAAGTAATGGTTGCTGTAAAAAAAAGAATGGATAATATAAATGCTTTTTTCATAAAAGTATTTGTTTTATTTAAG